>NZ_OY787453.1:1200000-1500000 GCF_963678795.1 uncultured Methanoregula sp.
TTAGGGAAATCTTCTCCAAGGATAATTATTTTTTCACTTAATCCTTTCAAACCTGAGCTATTTTTAGATCTTGAGTAATTATCGTAGAGATTTAGGATAGTATCCCATTCGCTTTTCGTCCGTTCCTTATGCCCGATTGGGATATATTTGGGCAATGAACGATTTGGTTCAATTTTTTTAAGAGAATTTTTTTTAAGAGTTGATTCAAATGTATGTAAATATTGGAAAAATTTTTGACCTTCATCGGAAGGATCTGATTCTTGAATTTCAGCAAATTCTTGTTGATTTGTTTCAATTGATGGATGAGATTTGAATGGATAAACCTTTTTTTCCTCATTCAGTGGTGATTCGCTTTTTGTTTCATTTACCTCGACTTGATGATCGGGCTTTTGAGATGAAATATCAATTATCGTTTTGGGCGTCTCTGTCTCTAAAGTGATTATCTGATGTTCAGTCGATTGTAATTGAGATTCACCAGCTAGAATTGGAGTAATGTCATTTTCTTGGAGATTTCCGCCGTGATGATCGGATTCTTGGCATATCTCTCCAATTTCTTTTTCTTTAATTTCCCAACCAGCGATGAGAGTCTCAAAAACAGTTATTGTTTTATTCGCATTTATCAATTCAAGGTGATCTTCAAAAATTTCCTTAAGATTCCCGCAAATTTCTTTACCACTATTGGAGTAGATAGTAATTTCATCTCCAATTGAGACTTGGCTTTTAATTTTTTGAATTTTAAAATTCCCGCTCTCCATATATTTATAGAATCTGTCGATGGTGATCCAATATTAAACCATCTAAATTATTTTTTTTTCAAAAGAGTACAGCTAAAAACCCGGCTTAGGTTTTTATCTTAGTACATCTGATAAAAAAATATGAGCGGGTTTGGGGATTATTTTCTGCATCAGGAATATACCAAGATCGCCGGACTGGGGAACAAGTTAGGAGAGATCCGGGACATAATCGATTGGGAGAAATTTCGTCCGATCCTCAACGATATGTATCGGGATAACAAAGAGATCGGAGGCCGACCCCATAACGATGAGATCCTCATGATCAAGATGCTCGTTCTTGCCGGCTGGCATGGCTTATCAGATTATGAGGTAGAACTCCTTGCCATAGACCGGTTATCGTTTCGACATTTTCTCGGGTATCCGGAGAAAATCCCCGATCGATCGACGGTATGGTTATTCCGGGAAAACCTGACGAACCACGGAAAGATCCATCTCATCTGGGATGAACTCCAGCGACAATTGGACGAACAAGGCTATTCGATAAAACGAGGTACCATTCAGGATGCATCGTTCATCACATCCGATCCCGGCCACGCCAAGGCAGATAAGCCCCGGGGAGATGTTGCAAAAACCCGACGAAGCCGGGATGGAACCTGGGCCAGGAAAGGTAACAAATCAGAATTTGGATACAAACTCCATTCACTCATCGACAAAGAATACCAGTTTGTCCGAAGATTCGATACATCAACTGCATCACTTCATGACAACCAGATTGATCTCTCGCAAAAAGGTGAAACGGTATACCGGGACAAAGGATATTTCGGAACCGTCCCTTTCGCCTCCATCGACAAAACAATGAAACGATCGGTTCGTGGTAAACCGATCTCAACGAAAGACAAACGCAGAAACCGGGCGATCAGCAGAACACGGTCTCTCGTTGAACGACCGTTTGCAGTGATCAAACGGGTGTTTCATGCTGGGCATGTGATGGTGACTACACACCTCCGGGTCCATGCTAAAAATCTCTTCGCCTGTTTCTCATACAATCTCTTTAATCTCGTAACTGTTCAAAAAAATCATACGGTCTAGCGGTAGCTTTCAAAAAAGGAAAATTGGGGGAAGTAACACAGAGTGCCTGATAGATTCTGATACTTTTTACAAGTATCAACATGCTCTATTGGTCCGGATTAAAAAGTGGGGGATTTTCGCTATTCTCAAAAATGTATTAGATAAAATACTTATGACAAATTTAAGTCATGAATTATGTTCATCCATTTCCCCCCCGCTTCCCCTCCCCTATATATCCCATAAAATTCCCTCCAAAAGTATACGATAACCCCATCACCTCCCCCTGCCCGGACCTCCCCACCCACTCACCATCCCGGCGACAAACCCCACGCCCACCTTATGCACGAGCATCTCTGCCTTCTGGATGAGTTCCTCCGGCTTCGGTAACTCCCATTTCTATCCGCATTCTCATCTGGTCAGCACGTTCCCGGGCTTCCGCTTTCACATCACCCCGGGAGTAATGAACGAGGTCAAGAAGGTACTTTCAGGATGCCGGGAGAGCGTCGGTTAGCCGGTTGATCATGACGAAGTCACCGCAGTAGTATGCCGACCGGTTATTGTCTTGACCGGATACGCTCGTTTTCAACAGCTCGGCGTAATTCATCCTCAGGTACGCTGCAAGATCTTTTTGCAGTCCAGGGACCGACTGGTAGCGTCCCGCCGGATCCATCGCGAGAGTATTTTTTTGATCATCCCGTTTACCGGAACAGCTCGTACAGGGAAAAACGGTGCTGTCCAAGCTTGCCGTCAAAATTCGATGCCCCGATATAGCTGGCCTTCCCGCTCTCCGCTGCAGCCAGGATACCGGCTTTCATGGCACTCTTTATAGCCATTTCATCCGTCCCGTTCATGACGATCTCGTAGATCGAACCCACGCCGTCCGGAACAAGGGAGTCAGCAATCCTGCCTTTCAGGGTCGGGCAGAACATATGGTTGGTGCTCGCCGGCATCGGGAAGCGGTAATTTTTGCATGCAACCTTCGACCCGCTTTTCACGACCCCGCCGGCAAAACTCATGATGACACCCTTCATTCCCGCAATCGCACCGGCTCCGGCCACCGCTGCCGCAAGGGCGGCCTCGCGGTCTTTTCCCATGACAAGGAAATTTCCCCCGGCGATTCCCTTCACCGTGCCAAAACGCTCCTCGCCGGTATATTCGCCCTCCATGACAGGGATCTTCCAGCAGCTCCGTCCCCCGACAATGCACCGCTCTTCGTACCGGTCCCCGAAATAGTGCATCCGTATCGCAAACCGCGAGCCTGCATCCGGCAGGCCGTCAAATGCGCCGGCCGTCGGCGCCGGGAGAACGCACTGGGAGATCCGGGCTGCAACATTGGCTTTCATATTCTTCTTCTCGGCGCAGATCAGGATCGAGACGCCCGGTCTCCCGTCCGGCGTATCAGATGGGGAGACATCGCATTCTATCCCTGCTTCGCAGGGGCAGGCGATCTTGGATGTGGCAAAACCGGTTGCATTTGCGGCTGCCGTGTACGCCCATTCCCTCGTGGCTGCCGTGATAATGACCCGGGATATCCAGACCGGGAATGTCTCGGCAAACGTATCCAGGATCTCTGTACCATTGATCTCCATTCTGCCCTCATCCCTCAGGGATATACGATACCTTCCTCGGTGATAATATGATCCATGCGGACATCCGTCTCGTCCAGCGGAAGCCGGTCGATCTCCTGGCAGGCAAACGCGATGCCGATCTTGCGGAGGGAGGGGTGCTTCTCCAGGAACCGGTCATAATACCCGGCACCGTACCCGATCCTCCCGCCGGTCCGGTCAAACCCGAGCATCGGGAGGAGGATGGTGTCCACATCCTCGCCTTTTGCCGGGATCTCGCTTCCGATAGGCTCGGGGACGCCAAACGTGCTCGGGACAAGGGCAGCAAAATCCCGCAGGTACGAGAGGCGCAGGCTCACGTCCTCCCGGACAATAATCGGGACAATAACCGGGTTTTTGCGTTCAAGCAGCGTTGTGATGATCGGCACCGTGTTGACTTCCTTCTCCTTGGACGTGTAGGCCATCACGGTCTCGTGTTCACCAATGAGCGTCATGAGGTGGCGGCAGATGATCATGCTTTTTTTAAGCCGGTCTTCCGGTTCCATGGCATCCTTGCGCTGCCGAAGGATCTGCCGTATGCTGCTTTTCTGCTCCCGCATGGGCAGTAGTAGAGAACCGGTGTATTTATTCTTTTCCGGATTTATCCACACATAGAGAGAAGGGTTAACCGGTCGTCTGGGAGACTGTCATCCTGATTCCGGATGTCCCGGCACAGTCGGGCCGGCGACAGATGTTTTTAAAAAAAATGACTGACAGGAACCTGCTGCGATGTAACAGTTTAATAATTATGACTCACCACTTCCATGTGCTTAAAACCGGGCGACAGTCTGATGATTTCTATTCTTTACGTCGACGATGAACCGGGCCTTCTTGAAATAGCACAGCTCTTCCTTGAAAAGGCCGGGGATTTCAGCGTAGATACCTCGACATCGGCAACGGAATCCCTGGACGCATTAAAAAGCCGTTTTTATGATGCAATAATCTCTGATTACCAGATGCCGGGAATGGATGGGATTGCATTCTTGAAAGTGGTCCGGGAACGGTTCGGCGATATCCCGTTTATCCTCTTTACCGGCCGTGGCCGCGAAGAAATTGTTATCGAAGCAATCAACAACGGGGCCGATTTCTATCTCCAGAAAGGAGGGGATCCCCGGTCCCAGTTTGCCGAGCTTGCCCACAAGATACGCCAGGCTGTTGCACGAAGGCAGACCGAAGGCAAACTTCGTACGGCATACGAGGAACTCACCTCTGCCGATGAAGAGCTTCGCGGGCAGTACGAGGAACTCGTGGATAACGAACAGCGGATCCGCGAGAGCGAAGAGAAATTCCGCGTGCTTTCAGAAAATGCTCCCGTGGCTATCATAGTCTACCAAGATGAAAAGATCGTGTACGCAAATGCCCACACGATCCGGATAACCGGGTACAGCAGGGAGGAGTTGTACGCCAAGCGGTTCTGGGAGATCCTTGACCCGGATTATCAGGAGATTGGACGGCAGCGGGGTCTTGCCCGGATACGCGGGGAGGAGGTACCCTCGCAGTACGAGATACGATACCTGACAAAAGCGGGAGAGATGAGATGGGTCTATCTCTCCGCGGGAATTATCCATTTCGGTGGAAAACCCGCGGCGATCATCCTGCTGTTAGGCATCACCGACCGGAAACGGGCGGAGGAGGAACTCCAGGCGGCCAATGAACAACTGGCTGCCGCCAACCAGGAACTCCGGAAACAATATGATGCACTCAACGAGACACGCAACCGGATCGGGCAGAGCGAGCGGGATTACCGCTCGATCATCACCAACATGCAGGATGGATTTTACCGGACCGACATGGAGGGCAACCTTCTCATGGTCAGTCCCTCGTTTCTTAAGCTCTTCGGGTTCACCGGCAATGAGGAACTCATAGGGAAGAATATCCGGGATACATTCTACCCGAATCCCGTTGATTGGGATGAATTCCTCAGGCAGATGGAAAAAACCGGCAGCGTACTGAGATACCATCTCACGGTCAGGAGGCGTGACAACAGCCCGCTGGTCGTCTCGGCAACAAGCCACTACGTCCTGGATGAAACAGGCCGCAGGGCCGGTATCGAGGGGATCCTCCATGACAGTACCGATGTGGTGAATGCAGAGCTGGCTCTCCGGGAGAGCGAGGAGAAATTCCGGGGAATGGCCGAACGCTCCGCGGAAGCCATCATCATTCTTGATGAGGAGATGCATGTCTCGTATGCATCTCCGTCATGCCTGATGATTTTCGGGTATGATCCGGAAGAACTGGAGGGGAAAAACCAGGAGTTTGCCGCATCAACGATTTTTTCCGGCCATTCGTTGGAGTTTCTGTCAGAAGTCAGAGCATTAAAGGGCGGAAACCCGATTGCAGATGCCGGGATGCTGATTACGAGAAAAGACGGGGCCCCGGCACATATCAGCATGCACGTGATCCCGGTCATGCATGACGGGATATTTGCCGGTGCACAGGTCACCATCCGGGACATCACCGAGCAGAAGAGAGCAGAAGAAGCACTGAGAGAATCTGAAGCCAAGTTTGCATCGGTCTTCCGGAACAGCCCGGTCACGCTCACGCTCATATCAGGAAAGGACGGCACATTTGCCGATGTCAATGACGCCTTTGTCCGAAACGCCGGGTATTCCCGGGATGACGTGATCGGCAAAACACCGGACAGCGTGGGACTCTTTGTCCAGAACGAGGCCTTCGAGAGCATTCGCCCGGTCCTCAGGAGCGGAAAACCGGTGAATGGCATAGAAGTTCAGTTCCGGGCAAAAAACGGAGCAGTCAACACCTGCCTCTACTCGGGGACCATCATCACGATAGGCGAGAACCCGTATATTCTCAGCAATGTCGAAGATATCACCCGGCGCAAGGTGATGGAGTCCGAGCTCCAGGAAAACCAGCGGCTCCTTGCAAAAGCAATGGACCTGGCACAGCTGGTAAGCTGGGAATATGATACACGGAAGCGTCTATTCACGTTCGATGAACGGTTCTACAGGCTGTACGGTACAACCGCGGAGCGGGAGGGAGGTTATCAGATGACGCCGGAGACGTATATCCGGGAGTTTGTCCACCCGGACGATCGCGATTCTGTTGTTGTTGAGGTGCAAAAGGCACAGCACACTGCGGACCCGGCGTATGAGTCCCATATGGAGCACCGCATTATCCGCCGGGATGGCGCAATACGCAACCTCCTCGTGCGCATCAGGCCTGTAATGGATACCACGGGAGAGGTCATCCGTTTTCATGGCGCAAACCAGGATATCACCGACCATAAAAAGACAGAAGAAGCCCTCCTGCGGGCAAACCGCCAGGTAAACCTGCTCACGGGCGTTACCCGGCACGACATCCTCAACAAGGTTGCTGTGATCCTTGGTTTCATCAGGATTGCAGGAATGAAAAGCCCGGATCCGGAACTTGCCGGTTACCTGGGAAGGATGGAAGGTGCAACAATGGCAATCCGATCGCAGATCGAATTCACCCGGGTTTATGAAGATATCGGCAGCCATGAACCGCAGTGGATCGATCTGGATGCGATCCTGCCCCGCTCCCAGGTCCCGGCTGCGATCAGTCTTGAAACCCGCGTCCAGGGTATTAGCCTGCTTGCCGATCCGATGCTGGAGAACGTATTTTTTAACCTGCTGGACAACACCATCCGGCATGGCCAGCGGGTGACAACGATCACGGTCTCCTCCAGCCAGAGAGGCACTGATCTTGTCATAACCTGGGAAGACGATGGGATTGGTGTCCCAGCCGATGAAAAGGATCATATCTTCGAGAGGGGATTTGGTAAAAACACCGGTTTTGGCCTGTTCCTGGTGCGGGAGATTCTCTCGCTCACCCATATGATGATCACCGAGAACGGCGAGCCGGGGAAAGGGGCCCGGTTCGAGATTACCGTACCGGATGGGGGATACCGCATTTCCGTTCCCTGACAGCAACGCGGCAGACAACGGCAATCCATCTTCTTTTCTGCCGGTCTTTCCCTGCAGAAGATTCTGTGCCGGACGTTTCCTGTCGTTTTCCCGGATATCACGGTCCACACCATGTTCCGGTGCTGTTAAGAGCCGGCACGGTAATACCCGGTATATGTTCAGGCTGGTTCCGGATGCCGTTTGAGTGCAGCCAGTGCGGGGAGTGTTGCAGCCACCTTGGCCTTGTCCATACCATACGGGAGGAGTATGGTGACTTCCGGTATCTTGTCAACAACGAGTACACGGGTGAAAAAACAACGGTCACCGTTGACCCTGACAAGATCCTGCTGTTTGATGACCGGAGCATCTTTGCCGAACGCCCCGAGGCCTGCCCGTTCTTCCGGTATGACAGAAACGGAGCAAAAGGGTATTGTACCGTCCACCTTACACGCCCGGAGATCTGCCGGGACTATGGCTGCTGGCGCATACTGATCCTGGATCCGGAGGGAAAGCGGGCCGGCCGGGTCATGTGCCAGAGGTTCCTTGCAACGGAGGATGAACAGTTGAGACAGATCTTTGATGAACAGATCAACCATATCGCCGAACCTGACGATGCTGCATGGGATGAACGGCTCATCCGTATACTGGCTGAAGCAGGTTACATCGTGCAGATGTAGAACGGGGATATTCAGATTTTTTTAAAGAGCCTTGGCGTTCCGGATTTTTTCCTGGAGCGGGAAAAAGAATTGCGAAAAAACCGGCCCCGGGAATTTCATGAAACGTTTGTTCCCGGGTCTGTGGACGATTTTTCGACTACAGATCTGACATTCCGGGATCCTGCATACCCGGATCCGGTTCTTCAGACGGTTTCAACAGAAAAAAAGGGGTATTGAAGGGATACGGTCACTCTTCCGGCAATGTGTACCACCCCCGTCATGACCGGTTCGTATAGATGCCGGACCCGACAAGCCATTCATTGTCTACCGGTGTAACATAGCAGAGTTTCATTCCCTCAGTCCCGGTATCCGGGTTGAAATAATCCACGTACACAAATCCACCGCCCTGCTTTGCCGCGAAGATCTCCCATGCGGCCACTTTTACCCCGTAAGGGTCGGTAAAGTTCAGCCGGTTCGAGCCGATCGCGTCAGGCTGGAACGGCATTGCGAGCGTGGTCCCGTTATACCCATAGGCAAAGATATACCGGCTCCCGTTCGCAAAAACACCCCCGCGATCATTGAAATCAGGGATGGCTTTGCCTGCCCCCTGCACCTGTGCATATCTGCGGGCCTGCTTCACCCGGTCCACGAGCTCGTCCCGCTCCGTTGTATTGAACCCGGCAGGCAGTCCGGGCAGGTAGATCCCCGACCCGACAAACCATTCATTGTCAACCGGCACAACCATGGAGTACTTGAATTCCTCCCGGTAGTTATCTTCAGGATTCGGGTAGATATAGTAGAGCGGGCCCCCGCCCTCACGGGCGATCCCGGTCATCCTGTCGATAAATGCAACCCCGTTGGAATCGGAGATCCCGGCCCGGGACGTCCCGAGCAGGCCTTTCTGGTAGGGCAGGGCAAGAGCGGTCCCGTTCATGTCGTACGCGAATATGTACAGGTCGCCGTCGATGAACGTCCCGTTCAGGTTATTGAACTCCCTGAGTGCAGCCTCTTTCCCGTGCTCCTTTGCATATGCGGCAGCCCCCGCGACAAAACGGGTGAGGTTTGCATACCGGGCATCGGTTGTCACTCCCGCGTTCGCGGGCTTTGCGGGGGTGTTAGTAATACTCTCATTCTCCGCCCGGGTGACACCAATCCGCCACTCGGCCCCGTCAATCCCTGCAGTGTCCCAGACCACAATCTTGGTGATGTTCCGGTTCCAGTCCCGGTCCCAGAACGTGTATGTTCCTGTGCCGGACGGTTCCTTCACGATCCGACTGACTACTTTCTGCAGTGCAGGATCCGCGTACACGGGATCGGTCACGATATTCTTCCCAATCTCCTCTTTGGAAGTATCATAGATCTCGGTCCCGTCCTTCTGCACAACCCAGACATCATAACCTGTCCCGATGGTTGCCTTCTCGATATATCGCCCAAGGAATATCTCCGGCGCATAGGTGATATCGGTATAGCCGAGGTATTCACCTGAAGGGGAGATGATGGGGTAACTCTGGGCGACACCGGTGAATCCTTCGACAAGCCGGAAGACCCCGGTGACTGCCGGCGCCCGTGCCGTGTTCATTGTCCGGAACTGCACCTGCCCGCTCAGGTTCGTACCGATCACCCCGGCATAGTTTTTGGGTGCCGCAGCCATGACAATCCCATCCCGCGAAACGACCAGCGATGAGTACGCCCACGGGTAGTTCATGAGGTTAAAAGAGAGGATCTTCTCTGCTTCCTCACCGGAAAGGCCGGTGGTGGACAGGGAACGCGAATTATTCTGTAACCCGGCTTTTAGATCGCCAAGGCCGTTGTTGACAGACAACGTGAGATTATGCGCAACCGTTTTCATTTCAGCGGTTTTCGGATCAGTCTGCGGAGAGGTACATCCCGACAGCAGAACGGACACGGCCAGGATTATGAGGATCACTGCAAAGGAAAATGCCTTCATTGTATCCTTATTGCCGGTGCATTACAATGAATATTATCAAACAGGTTGATGTTGGCCGGCCAAGGACTGCCCGGGTTCAGTCCGGGAGATATATCATTATGGAAAAACCGGATCAGGGGATGACCCGGTTGTTGACAGGATCCCGGGCACATTTTCAAAAAAAACTACGGGTAGGTTGCAATATCCTCGCGGCCATCTGCATGAACCTCCCGGACAAGTCCGGGGGCCGTTGCGGGGTCTGATCCCATGAGTGGAAGGAGAGCGTCCACGACGATCACGGGTGATCCGTTTGTTGCCGGGCCTGCGGCCCGGGCAGGGGGTGCAGTCGTGCATCCCGCGATGAATACCATAACAGCAAACAGGATGACCATCCCCGGGCTGGACATTTCATACGGGAAAATTATCCGGGAGATAAAAATGTCTTTCGAAGAGAAACCCAAAAGAAGGTATAGTACGGGAACGGGCCGGTTGCGTTGTGCAGGCCCTGGCCACCCCGGATGAAACGTATTCGGAATCCGGTTTATGCGACAACCTGTTTTGTCTGGAACTTGGGGCGGACCTTCTCGGAAAAGTATTTCGCGATCTCTCCGGAATGCATGAGATCCGCATGGACTTTTAAAGGGACACCCGAATACTGGTACACAAGTCCTGTCTGGAATTCTATTTCCAGGATTTTTGTGCTTTCATCATATCCAACAGAGCGCAGAATACGGGATTTGACGGGTTTTCGTTCCACGGGGATCAGCATGCTCTAACACGTGCGCTGACGGGTTAATGGTTTTTATAAAAAGTCCTGGTATGAGCACTGCACTGCCTTTATTAGAGCCGGATGGCGGTGCTCCGGAGGCCGGTACCGGCAGAAATGGTAACCGGGGACCTCGGCAATAATGCCGGTAAATGCAGATAGCTTCGTTTTCCGGCAAACAACAATGAATAAAAAGATCCTGCACAAAAAATAAGTCAGATAAAAATCCACTCAAAATCACGATCTCCTGAAATGGTTCTGGCAACATACGGAGGATCCCGGTACCGGGCACCTGCTCCAGGCCGGGAGTGTTCATCGGATTATTCCACGAGGCAGAATAATGAGCCGGTCGTTTGATATAATTCCTGCATTCCCCGGGGTGGATTTCCCATGCTGATGGTACTGATCCTGTTCGTTCTTGGTCTGGTATCCTATATCCTGCGGTACTTCCTGAATGTTATTCTTGCCCACCACATGAGCATGCAGATGTTCGGGGATTACGGTGTTGCCATCGGGGTGCTCACCGGTCTTACGACGTTATTGCTCCTTGGCACGAATGATACGGTGCGAAAATACGTGCCCCTCTACAAGGAGAATGGCGAGACGGAAAAACTCCACGCCTTTATCAAATGGAATATCAAGCTGGTGCTTGTGGGATTCCTGGTCTATTACCTTATTATTGCAGCAGTGGTTTTCATCTTTTTCAAAGGCAACGTGGCAAATCTCCTGTATTTCCACATGGCGATGTATTTCCTCCTGATGGCCCCGGTTGCCGCCATTGCCATGCTGATAATCGATTACCTTCTCGGGGAAGATCGCGTTCTCTTATCCACGTGCATTGATGTGGTTATCCGGTACGGGGTACTGATTGTTGTTGCACTCACCGTCGTGTATTATGTCAGCGACTCCTTCACGAACGAGATCGTCCTCGCGGCCTGGATCCTGGTATCGTTCCTGATCATCATTCTCGGGCTGCTGCCCTTTGTTTTCAGGAAGAAGAATATTCTGGAGACCATATCCACGACGCTGAAAGCCCGCATATCCGCTGAAGATGCCCGGGTATGGTACAAGGATGCTGCGGGCCTTGTGATCCTCGGCACGATCTATGCCCTCGGGGGGTACCTTGACCTGTATGTCGTGGAAGGAATCGGCAGTAATGAGGAGATGGTGGGATTGTACGTGGCCATCCTTTCCATAACAGAGTTCTTCTTTATCTTCCCCAGTGCCACGTCAAAATACGTGATCCCTCATATCAGCAAGATGTTCGGTTCCCCGGATCAGCAAAGAGATCTCCAGAAAAGGATCAATAATACCAACCTCTTCAATGTGGCAATTGCGGTTGCACTGGCGGCAATCATCATCGTTTTCCGGGAGCAGATCCTCGGAATTTTCGGGCCGGGCTACGTGATTGCTAGCATGCCCCTGGTCGTTTCCGTTATCGCTGTCACCCTCAATGCTATCGGGGACCTGCCCGACCAGCTGCTGACGTATACGGGATATGAAAACCAGGTTACCCTCTTTATTATTGCAGAGATTATAACCCTGATCGGCCTGGGTTCGCTCTTATGTTATTATTACGGTCTCCTCGGGGTATGCATGGGGATGCTCGCCTCCATGTCGCTGCGCCTGGTCCTCTGTTTCTGGCTCGCGAGAAAGAAACTGCCGGTAAAATCTCTAAGTATCATATAAACCGGCAGGGGATACCTGCCGGGATGCATTGACCCTTTTTAATCCTGCGGCCCTGTTGAAACGCACATGAACGGGGTTCACACCCGAAGTATGAAAATCGTATCGATGCGAGTGCTCCCCGTCTCATGGCCTCGGTACGGCATGGCGGGGCAATTACCATTTTTCAGACATGAGCAGGTAATTGAAGCGCCGCGGGGGCGTCCCTTCGGGGGCGGCGCAGGTTATCGCAAAGAGGTAAGGGGGGTGCAAAGCCCCATCATCATATCATGGGAGTGTAATGATTTTCATAGGAAATCCCGGCAGGAAACCTGCAGTCATTTCCGGGGACTCCCGTGATAATGCTTTTGGCCTCCCCGACGGAGCACCACCGCGGCGGATCAACGACATGGAAATCAAAAAAACACCCTGCAATGCCGTGCTCCGGAAAGGTCCTGATGGAAAAAAGGTGCCGGCAGGGAATCAGGCAATCGCGGACGGGGCACATACTTCACGCACTCCCGGGGAGGCGGAGCGGGTGAGGCGCTATTTTCTTACGTGGCTCCCGTCACAGAATGGCTTGTTTCCCGATCTCCCGCACCGGCAGAGCGTGACCCGGTTCCTGACCGTGTACGGTTTTCCGTCAGCAGAGACCACGGGAATCCCGCCGCGGATCCAGAGCGGCCCGTGCTCGCCCTTTGCAGGATATTCTATGACAACGATTGACTTTTCCAGGTCCGGCTCGATAGCCTTTCCGGTCTCCTGATCCTTAATAACCAGCCGGCCGGACGGGCAGTTGCAGGCTTCTTCGATTGCCGTGTCCTTTGCTTCCGGGATATCTGATTGTTCGGTAAGGTTCCAGATCCCACCGGCCCGCATGCAGAACCGGGCATGGACGCAGATATTTTCATAATCGTGGAGTTCCAGTTCCGGGCCCCGGATCCTCCGCGGGTGCCTGAGGTAGGGTTCGTTACCGGCAGCCTCGGTGCCGTTGAAGCTGACCTTTGCATGCGTCCCGTCACAGAACGGCTTGTTCTTCGAGTTGCCACACCGGCAGAGGGCATACTGCTCCTGCACCAGATAATTTTTTGTCTTTTTCCAGGTCCGGCAGAAACCTTCCTCATCGTTGCAGATCTCCTCTTCAATGAGGGGAACCCCGCCGGTCACCAGGTAAGGGCCGTTTTTCGCCACGGTGATCTTCATGGAACCGTCTTTTGCATCAGAAGAATTTTTGGTCTTTTCTGTCATGATTGGATGTTGTCCTTTCTTTGGATGATGCCTGTATCCTGCAGGTCAGGTTTACGAGAGAGCCGGTGAATCCTGGTAGCCATGGCTTTGCATTCCCCGTATTTCTTCTCACATGTTCCCGTGCGTCCTTACATCAGGCCGATCTGCTGCATTAAGGATATCTTGTCGTAGAAGAGTTTCTCCTCGACGATCTCCCCGTTCTTCCAGTGAGCTACCGTGCAGAATTCCACCCTGAACTTCTTCCCGTTGGGCGGGATAACTTTTCCATCGGGGGTGGTCATCGGGCCCCTGAATGTTCCCGTGAAATCAGCGACTGAGCACGTCCAGTCGCCTTGCCCGAACAGGACCTTGTAGGGCCGGTTCCCGACTTTGTTGTCAGGGAATATTTTGAAAAATGCAACAGCCTCTTCCTTGTGGGAGGGCCGGCTGTGGGTCGGTTTTTCCTGTCCCGGCCAGAAGACATCGACATCCTTTGCGTGGCGTTTCTCGAATACCGGCCAGTCCTGAGCATTCCAGGCATCGTCCAGGGTCTGCATGAGACGCATATTTTCCTCTACCGTTGACATAGTAACATCTCCATTGCATTTCCGGAACCATGAAAGGGACTCATAAATCCCGGATACCAAAGGTCAACTTTACGCAGGACACGATAAAACATTGGTATGAGAACAAAGGAACGTCCTTAGAGGTGTTTTTTCCCATTCACCCGATAGGACTGGTGACATTTCCGGATTTTTGGCCGGGTTATCAGACTCACGGTACGGTGGATCCGTCCACCCTGTTTCCGGGTTTTCCGACCCGGGTCCCGCACGGTGGTGGACACGTGGGCCGGTATGGGAAACGTCCGGCCGGACCGGAAGAATCCAGGATTCCGGAACAACGGTTCACTGCAATAACGCCCTGGTAATGCAGGAAGGTTCAGAAAAAAATTTCACTTACCTGACACTTTCAAGCTTCTTTTCAAGTACGTCAAGTCCCTTCTTGACATCTTCAAGGGTCTTTCCCCCCGTGAGAATGATCTTCCCGGACGAAAAGATAAGAACAACGATCTTTGGATCTTTGATCCGGTATACAAGACCCGGGAACTGTTCGGGTTCGTACTCGACATTTTCAACATTGAGCGTGACGGCAAGCTTGTTGAGATTGATGTATCTGTCGAGGTTATACGAACAGACCATATTGGTTATCGCAACCCGGGGCACTTTGAGGGGTTCGATGCCTACATCTCTTAACGATTTGATCACGATCGCAAGCCCGTCTGCAAGCGCCTTGTCGTTACGGACGCCGGTGATCACAACCTTACCCGACGAGAAGATCAGGCATGCAATCTTGGGATCCGCAATGCGGTATACCGCACCGGGAAAGCGTTTCTTATTGAGCTCGCAGTTCTCGACTTTTCCTGAAAATTCAACAAGATCAATGGATTCTGCAATGACACCGGAAGCAACGATGTTCTCGATCTTCAATGATTCGTATTTCTTATCGATCATCTTCTTTCTATGACGCTCTATGGAGCATAAGATTAACGGACAACCTTTATGAGAGGTCCGGCAGATGTCACCAAAATCTGCATTCCATGGATTTTTTTAAGGACTCGATTTGGCCGGTTTCCTGCCCTGCAGTAAATCTGTGAGCATGTCACGGCAACACCGGTCCCCGCGGGGATGTGCAGCCATTGGCCGGTGACACCCGCAGTTTCTGGTATTCTGTTAAAACAGGGAGAGCGTTCACTTTCGCGCCGGTAACCGTTCATCCCGGATTGCCGCCGATTCCCTGCAGTGCCCGGAACGCGATGAGCTCCCAGATGGTCGTGGATAACCCGCAGAGAAGCGACCCGGCGGTAAAAATGGTGAAACCGGCGATAAAAATCCGGCGGAACCCCATAAGGTCCCCCAGCCTGCCAAAGGTAAGCAGGAGGCCGGCAAGTACGAGAAGGTACGCGAGCACGACCCAGGATACGATGCTGATGTCAACGCCAAAGGAGGATGCGATCGTGGGAAGCGAGATATTGACGATGGTTGAGTCAAGGGATCCCATGAGGGCGGAGAACGCGATGATAAGAAGGATGATATGGTGATTACGGGTGATCTCCGCCGGTTCTTTGGGCATATAGAGGAGTAAACCCAAAATGCTCTTAAAAGTAGCTGTGGCCAGGTCCGTGGGTGACGGTGCAGCCGGGAACGGGTGCGGGATGAGTGGGGCTCTGACAGGAAGATCGCGTGCGGGTGTTCAACTCACGCAATTGTGGAGCGGAGATTACGGGCCCCGGAACCGCCGGTTCTCATTCATTCCCATAACCTTCCGGCCAGACCGCCCGTTATTACCCGGGACCCATGATCAATGACAGTCTGACCGGATTTTTCACCAGCGATTTTTTAACCGTTTCCCGCAGATTTGGATCCAATTATTGCAATCACCCTTTGTTCGCTCATATGATATTCCGCTCCGCTTTCAATGAAAATTTTCCATCGTTATACCGGATTTCCGCTGTAGTTGTATTCAGGGTTATAACAATTCCGTTCAGGAATTCAACCGCTGTTACATTTTTTCCGAAAATACTGAAGATAATCGGGAATAACGTGATGTCATGTGCAACGACAATGAGCAGATCATTTTCACCGGCCTGTGGAAAGGATAACAGGTTGCTCAAAATTTCATCAGAATAGGTATGAGGATTACGCATCGTATCCTCAGGAATTTCCTGGCCGAGCCATCTTCTGATACCCTCGCGCCAGCCCAATTCACTCCTGAGCGTAACATAGTTGTCAGGATCTACCACCGGGCTGCCTATCTCCGGCTGGCACCCTAAGATCCGGACGCTGTCGGCCGGAGAATATCCATCACCGATAGACCGGGCGGTCATCCTGCACCGGTGAGCGACAGTGTGCCCAAGAAGCAGGGGTTTACCGGTAAAAATCTCTGCCAGAGATTTCCCGAATGCTTCAGCCAGGCGGACTCCATCCGGGGTTATTTCAACTCCTTCGCGCAGCGGTTCAGGAATTCCGTCAAAGGAATTTCTTGCTGAATGGCGTATCAGGACTATTGTCCTCCCGCTTTCAGGGACTTCCCTGAGAAGATCCAGAACATAATCTCCGGGTTTCATCCGCGACCACGTTCATTCAGGGCTCCTTTTTCTTTCAGGGAGATCATAATAACAATTTTTCCCAGGATATCCACCCGGAATGCCCGGGCAGATTCGTCATGTTCCCCATTGGGTTGAGAGAATACATTTTTTTCGTTATAAGTGTTCCCAGGAAGATGACCATGTCAGTTTCCGGCAGATATCCTTTATTTAAAACAATTCACGCAGGAGAACTGCACCCCGGAACCGGGTTAACATGGGTCTGTCCGGACAACTGATCTCAGGCCGGAATGACATGAAGTATGGGTAAGTGAAAAGAGCCCTGTTCTTTCCCCCGGAAAAACCGACCTCCATATTCGTGTTCCGGCAGGGTTTTTGGGTGCCGGTGGAATAAAGTCTGTGCCAAAAATCATCGCGACCGGACGACCGTTAAAGGCCATCCGGCGAGGTGGATTTCAGACAAATTTTGGCAAACAGAGCGAAATTGGGGCATATTTTCCACAGGAACCCAATCCGGGCGATTTTACGTGTCCACCACGCAGGGCCCGGGCACCGGGAAAGAAAACAAAGCCCGATGCGGGCTTATTTTTCCACGGGGAAATGATGGCCGGTCCCGGGGCTGGGAATGGAAGTGAATACGGGGAATTTGGCTTCGCATCCAAAATAAGGCCGCATAATGTCCGGATTGCCAATCGGACGAAGGCAGTTTTCTGAGTGGTGAAAACAGTGTCCACGTTCATAAAAAATACGGAAAATATAGGGTTTTCCCCAGATCGGGTTGATTTGATAGGATTTTGACCCTGTAATTTAGCGGGCCTGCCGCAGCCCCGTTTTTTTAGGTAGGATAAGGCACGGTCAGAATGAAAAGAATCCCTGTTTAACAGGGTACCGGAATCCCGGCCCGGGAATCCCCTTGGCAATGATGGGGACCAGGCAATCCTTTATTAGACAATCCTTCCATTCCTTCACCAATGAGAATGCCGGGGGGTTCTGATGTACTCCATCCTGTACGTGGACGATGAAGAGAGCCTGCTTGAGATCGGAAAGCTCTTCCTTGAAAAGGATGGCACGATGGCCGTCGAGATCCTCACGTCGGCCAAAGAGGCGCTGGACCGGATAGCATCCGCCCCGTTCGATGCAATCATCTCGGATTACCAGATGCCGGGCATGGATGGTATCGGGTTCCTGAAAGCAGTCCGATCGGGCTTTCCTGACCTCCCGTTCATCCTCTTCACCGGCCGGGGCCGCGAGGAAGTGGTAATCCAGGCCATCAACAACGGCGCTGATTTCTATATCCAGAAAGGCGGGGACCCCCGATCCCAGTTCGCCGAGCTTGCCCACAAGGTGAGGATGGCAGTCGAGCGCCGGCGGGCAGAACAGGCGTTGCAGCGCGAGACCAGCTTCACCCAGGCCATTTTCGACAGCGTTCCCGGTATCCTGTATCTCTATGACAGCGACGGGAAGCTGATCCGTTGGAACAGGAATCTCGAGACCATTACCGGGTATTCCGGTGCAGAACTCGGGAGCCGTCATGGTCTCGACTGGTTCCCGGATCCCGCCGACAAGCAGACCATCCGGCATGCACTAGATATTGCGAAGCGGGAAGGGCAGGCATCCGTGGAGGCACATCTCGCCACCCGATCCGGAACGCGTGTTCCCTTCTTCCTGACACTGCGGCGGCTGGATATCGGGAACCGGGTCTATTATACCGGCATCGGCGTCGATATCACCGAACGGCACAGGGCAGAGAAGGCGCTCCACGCAAGCGAGGAGAAGTTCCGGGGGATCTCCGAGCGGAGTTCCGACCTGATCTATGTGGAAGATGAACAGGGCATGATCACGTATGCCTCCCCATCCATTACACGGATCCTTGGATACACCCAGGAGGAAGTGACCGGTGTGGCCGGCGACATGTTCGTCATGGATGAGGACCAGAAAAAGGTACGGTCCGGCAGGGATGTCAAGCGACAGGGAGGCTCGTTAGAGAACTTCGAAATCCGGGTAAAGAGGAAGGACGGATCCATTGCCGTCCTCGACCTGCAGGCAATCCCTGTTATGAAGGACGGGATATTCTCCGGCCTGCAGATGATCGGCCGGGACGTGACCGGACGAAAGAAGGCTGAGAAGGCTCTGCAGGAGAGCGAGGAGCGTTACCGCATTTTAAGCGAGCACAGCCAGGACGGGGTGTTCATGGAACAGGACGGTGCAGTCGTGTTCTGCAACCGGGCATTTGCCACGATAACCGGGTATGCGCCGGAAGAGCTCCCGGGAAAACCCATCATCGAGTTTATTGCACCGGAAGACCTCCCCCGCATCATGGACCAGTATGCCCGCTCTATGGCAGGAGAACCGATTCCCGAACACATGGAATTTGCCCTGGTCCATGCTGACGGCAAAACCCGGATATATATCACCATGTCGGTAGGTATGGGCACCTGCCGTGATCGCCCGGCAAGCACCGGGACCATTCGCGATGTCACCCGCGATCGCAGCCAGGTGCAGGCATTAAAAGAAAGCGAGGAGCTCTACCACACTCTCTCAGACAGCCTACCGGACTACGTGATCGTTCACCGGGGAGGAACGATCCTCTATGCCAACCGCCTTGCGGCCGGTATTACCGGCATCTCGCAGGAAGACCTTGCCGGCCACTCGATCTTCGAGTTCATCGCCCCGGAGAGCAGGGATCTTGTTCTTAAAAAGATACAGCAGCGGGTTGAGGGAAAAACAACAGGGTGGTACGAGGTGGCTGTACAGCCCCGTGAGGGCAGGACCTCGACAGCCCTCGTCCACACAACGGAGATCCCGTACCGGGGATCACCCGCTATCCTCATCGTGATGAGCGATATCACCGCTCACAAGCAGATGGAAGCCACATTACGGGAGAGCGAGGAGCGGTTCCGCATTCTGACCGAGCACTCTCAGGACACTATCATGCTCTTTGACCGGGAGTTGCGGCACCTGTATGTCAATCCCGTTGTAGTGAAAGGGCTGGGCATTCCGCACACGGAGTTTATCGGGAAGACCCACCGGGAGATGGGGTTCCCCGAACACCTTGTCCGGCTCTGGGAAGACTCCATCCGGAAGGTTCTTGATTCCAATGTTCCCGTGGAGGTCGAGTTCCAGATCCCCGGTGGCATATGGGTAGACTGGCAGCTTGTTCCCGTCCACGGGCCAGACGGTTCTGTTGACCAGGTCCTTGCATCGGCCCGGGTGATCACGAAACTGAAGCTCGTTGAGGAGACACTCCGGAGGGCCAGCCGCCAGGTCAACCTGCTCAACGCAATCACGCGGCACGATATTCTCAACCAGATCACCGTGATCCTGGCGTACCTGAGCCTTGCAGAGAAGAAATCACCCGGCGCCGAGATGGAGGGATTCCTCCGGAAGCTTAAGTCCGCAGCGGAAACAATCCGGGACCAGATCGAGTTTACCCGGATTTACGAGGATATCGGTTCCCAGGAACCGCAGTGGCAGGAAGTGTCCGCAACGATTGTACAACACCCGGTACCCGATGGGATAACTCCCGTGGCAGACCTGCTCCCGGTAGAAGTCTTCGCAGATCCGATGCTCGGCAAGGTCTTTTTCGCCCTGCTCGACAATGCTGCACGGCATGGCGTATCCGTGAGCACGATCCGGGTCTCCGGGCAGGAAGTCCCGGACGGGTACATGATCAGGGTTGAGGACAACGGTACCGGCATTGCTGATACCGAGAAGAAGAAGATCTTCGAACGGGGATACGGTAAGAACACGGGCCTTGGACTATTCCTCGTGAGGGAGATCCTCGCGATAACCGGCATCACCATCCGCGAGACCGGAAAAGCCGGCACCGGTGCATGCTTCGAGATCACCGTGCCGAAGGGAGCGTACCGGTTCCCGGACCGGGCAGCATGAAATAACAGCCCTCATCCGTTTTCAGGGTCCGGGTTTTCGTGGAAGCGATCGGATCAGACTGCCTCGGGAACAGGTCCGAATAAAACCCGAATGGTGGTTCGTATACCCGCACGGGGTACAATATCCGGCACTTTCACGCTGTCCGCGTACCGGTTTATCTGGCAGTCATTTGATGTTGTACCATGGAATGCCTGCACAGATCCCCGGGGGACGGGGAAAAAAAGATCCGTGTCGCAAAATACGATCGTGAGAAAATAGCAAAAATCCGTGAAAAGATCTCCATTGTCTTTGGCAGACCCAGTACGTGGGACGACGTGGCTATTTCAGAAAGATACAATATCACGCCCGATGGCGATCTGATTATGATAGTAAAATGATCTCCTGACGAGGAACTTCGTCCGGTGCCATTGCCGGAATCCTGTTCTCACAAACCGGGCAGGGGAAAGAAAGAGGGAAATATCATCCAGCATCTCCAATGTCTTCGAGAGAATGTCCCGTCATATCGATCCGGGTCAGCCAGGTGACGACGAAGGCGAAGATACAGATGATCCCCATGATGATGACCGTTTCCCGGACTCCGTAAGAGGCCTTCATCAGCGGGACGAAAATGATACCGCAGGCTGCACCGACCTTGGCAATCCCTGCAGCAAAACCGTGAGCGGTTGCACGGAGCCGGGTCGGGAAGAGCTCGGCAGGGAGGAGGAACGTTGTGGCATTCGGCCCCCAGTTCTGGAGGAGATTAAAGAGGCCAAAGCCGACAAACGCGAGGGCAATGATGGTCTGGGAGCCGGACTGGGAAGCGGCAAGGATGAACATGCCTGCCGCCATGCCGACAAACCCGGCCAGCTGGAGCCGGATCCTGCCGACCCTCTCAACAAAGAGAATATTGAGTATGAACCCGAGGACCAAAAAGACGTCGAGCAATACCGTATACTCGGAAGAGTAGAAGTCCTGTGCAATAAAATTAAACCCGGTACCGTTCGTGCCGATCATGGATGCGATGAGGATGGGCGTGAATATCCCTACCCCGTAAAAGGCAAAGTCCATGAAGAACCACGGGACGGTAATGAGAACGGTCCTCTTCAGGTTTTTCTTTGAGAACAGTTCGGCATACACGTTCAGGTGAGAATGCCATGCCGGCTCTTTTTCCGGCTTTGGCTGAACCACCTCTTCCACGGGGGGCCTGACCTTCTCTTTCAGGCTGAAATCCGGTATCAGGTAGCGGACGACTCCCATTGCAAGTTTCCATTCCCTGCGCTGGATATGCCACCGGGCGCTCTCCGGGAGACCCCGCCTCAGTATGAGGATCACGATTGCCGGTATGGCGCCGGCAACAAGCATCCCCCGCCATGCCGATTCGGACGGGTGCATGGCAAGGATAAAGAGCCCGATACCGGCGGCAGCGAAGATGCCGACTGCCTGGAAACTGAACGCGGCGATCAGCATCCTGCCCCGGATCCGCTTTGGCATGAACTCACTGACATAGGATGCACAGACCGGGTAGTCCGCACCGATGCCGACACCGAGGAGGAAACGGAAGAGGATGAGTGACCAGATGTTCCAGGCAAACGCCGACAGGACTGCAAAAACGATGAAGATGAAGAGATCAACTAAAAAAACCTTCTTCCTCCCGAACCGGTCGCACAGCCGGCCCCCGATGAGCGCCCCGAAAATTGCCCCGACAACTGCCGCTGCCCCGACAATTCCCTGTTCGAGCGGTGTGGCTGCGAACTGGACGATGATGAGCGGCAGGGCAATCGACATGACGAAGAGATCAAACCCGTCCAGGAAGATCCCCATCGATGAGAGGAACCAGATATGGGCATGCTTCAGGGTGAACGGGGCGTCATCCATTGCTTCCGTGAGAACCGTGCAAGGCATAATATGACTCTGAAACGTTGATTTGCTTCTTCTCGTCTTGAAAGTGATATACTTTTCTTTTAATTATTCACCCGTAAAATAATTGCCGGAAATGAACCAGACCCTCTGATCAGGCCCTGCCGGATGATATCCGGTTGCACCGACGGGCATACAGGGTATTCCGGTGGATCATGTCCCGGTTGACCCGGGATGCCATGGAGTTACCGGGCAGTCCTGTTAATAACAACGGGTGGATTTTTTTTAAAGACCACAGGGCCTCATATGCACGAACGGGCGTTGTTGTAACCCGGTAGAATTGAAGATTCGAACCATTGCGGCAGGATAAAAGGGAGTTTTCCTTCAGGTGAAAGGATATTTTTGGATCCCGGCAGATACGAAGCGTTAAACCATGAGAGCGTCATACTCTCAAAAACGTGTCAAGCGTAAAACAGCCGCTGACAACGACATGCCGGATCCGAAAGATTTTCTTTCTCCTCATGACGTGCACTGCTCTTTTTGTCCGGGAAAAAATGGGAGGCAATCGTATGCACACGAATAAGGTGACAAGTTATATCCTGGTAATCTGCCTGGTTCTTACCGGATTTTCTTTTCTTGCAGGATGTACCCGGACGGGATCAGATACCACCATCGTGAAGATTGATTCGGGGAATGTTTCAGGGCCCGCGGCATCGACCGGATCGCGAACATGGAAATTCGTGGTATTCGGGGATTCTCCTGACCCCGCGGAGAACACGACAACCGGTGTAAGTCCGCAACTCAGCCTGATCGCGAACGCAGTTGCCGCAGAGAGACCTGACATGGCCCTGTATATCGGTGATCTGGTCAGCGGGTGGGCCCTGACCAATGCATCCCCTATGCAGAATAATTACACGGGCCAGTTCGGAAACTGGGAGGAGGCAGTCTCTCCCATCTATAATTATACCACTGGTTCAGGCATCCCGTTGTATATCATACGGGGAAATCACGAGGATGGCCCCGATAAAACCGATGCTGCCCTCCTCGATGCCTACCGCGCTACGGTTGCATCCGGCATGCCGGTAAACGGCCCGCCCGGGGAAGAGAAGCTGACGTACTCGTTTGCGCACAAGGGTGCAAAATTCATCCTTATCGACGATTATATAGCGCACAATGGTAAGAAAGAGACCGTGAACCAGAGCTGGGTCAACGGGCAGCTCAAAGAGGACACCCGGTCGTTCACGTTCGTCGTGGGACATTCGCCCGCGTACCTCGTGGACAATGATACGGAAGACATCCCCTACAGTCTCCCGACGCGTCCCACAGAACGTGATACGTTCTGGAACAGCATGGTGAACAACAATGTCTCTGCCTATTTCTGCGGGCATGCCCACCTGTACGTCCGGGCCGGATCTCAGGGTCTTACGCAGATCGTCAGCGGGAATGGCGGGGCACCCATGCAGGGTTTCGATCCTGCGCTTGCCAATCCGGCACTTACGCTGGAATACCCGAAAGAGTCCATTGCCCAGAATGATCAGAAAGTCGGCTACCTCGTCATAACTGTTCACGAAGACAGCAGGACATTCGAAGGGGTCCAGCAACTGTATAATACAACGACCCGGTCCTGGGAGACCGGAGATACATTCACCCTCCGGGCCCGGTGAAACAGCAGCGGGACGGTGCAGAGGAAGAACCCTGCCAGCACGGGAGCGGGGGAACCCGATACGCCCGAGGCGATTTCCGGGCAGGCTCCAATATGTTATACGGTACCGGTTAGTGTACCTGGCGGACTGCACATGGCCCGCCAGGATCCGGCATGCTGTTTTGCCACAAGAGCCCTGCTGTCATTGTTGCTTTAAAAAGATCATTGGCAGGGGCATTCTGAACGAAATTTGATCTAAAACAGCTGTTCCGGAGCATAATGTTCCATGTTTTGGATGAAAAAGGCATGTGGAAATCATCTTCCATATATACCTTTAAAAAAAAGTTTGTAGTATTCATTCAGGTTTGATGATTAATGACAGAAACAACGAGTACCAAATGTTCATTTGTTGAGATCAAGGACATCACTGCCGGCGCCGGGGCACTCGGCCTCCTGGGATACGGCATGGCCGGAGTCCTCGCAAGCCTGGCCAACACAGGCATGATCGAGTCCGGTTCAATGATCATTTCCATGGCGATCTTCATGGGCGGCTTTGCCATGTTCACTGCCGGCCTGATGGAATGGAAGAAAGGGAATACTTACGGGATGGCAGCCTATTCCTGCTTTGGCCTGTTCTGGTTCTCGTATGCAGCGCTTCTCCTCCTGCCGGCGCTCGGGATTGTAAAAGGAACCGGCGGTGCCGGTGCAATGGCGGCCTATCTCGCGCTCTGGGGTCTTTTTACGCTGATCACGTTCATCTGCGCCCTGAAATTGTCAAATGCACTCGCGTTTGTTCTCGGGACCCTTACGCTGGTCTTCTTCCTTGAAGCTGCCGGCGCTGCAACAGGTACCGGCATGTTCACCGTACTTGCCGGGTATATCGGTATACTCAGCGGCCTTGCTGCAATATACACGGCCGTTGCACCGGTCATTAATGATATCTACGGCAAAACGGTGGCACCGATAGGGTGAGTGCGGAAAAATATTCCGGAAAATAATTCCCTCCTCTTTTTAAACGGTAACCCGTTTTGTGCTGTTCGGTTGTATGCTTTTTACCCGTGATGCACGTGCGGGAACATGGTGCAGGTTTTTCGCTTACCGGAATTCGTACGCAGCCATGCCGAGATTACCCCAGTACCAGCTCTCGTGAAGGATCGTCCCCTTTGCACCTGGTCCGGCTGCACCGAGTGCGGTGAGCAGGGGCATGAAATGGTCCGGATAGGGCTGTGCGTGAATTGCGGATGGTGCGAGATCCCTGTAGCGGAGGAGGCTTTCCGTGTCACCGGAAGTTACGGCACGGTTCAGCCATTCACTGAACAGAGCCGCCCGGCTGTCGGTGGGGATCCCTTCCCCAAGTGCCAGAACAGGATCGCCAAGCGGGTGAACTGCCCCGCCGCTCCCGATGATGAGGACCCCCTCATGCCTGAGCGAGGCTATTGCCGCCCCGAGCGCGAGGTGGCGGGCCGGATCCAGATGATCCTGGATGGAGAGCTGGATAACCGGAATGCCCGCTTCAGGAAAGATCAGCATCAGGGGTACCCATGCCCCGTGATCGAGACCCCGTGCGGTGTCGGTGTCGCAGGGGAGCCCTGCTGCTTCCACGAGTCCGGCAATGCGGCGGGCGAGGCCCGGGTTTCCCTCTGCCGGGTACCTGATCCGGTAGAGTTCAGAAGGAAAGCCGGAGAAATCATGGATGGTTGGGGGTTTCTGGATAGAATTCACGGCGGGTCGTGTTGTGTTCCAGTGGGCGGATATGCAGAGAACCGCAGCGATATTCTGGAACCGGTTACCAAGTCCGGCAAGGAACCTGTGGGCCGGAACATCCGGTTCGAGTGGCAGGGTCGGAGCGCCGTGAGAAACGAAAAGAACAGGGATCGGTTCCGGGGTCATGAGGGAGTATGGAACCGGGAAGTAAAAAAAAAGGCAGCTGATCGTGGCGGTCCCCGCGTAGCGGTAAAGCGGTGTGCGGGATGGAGAGGGTTCCGGATTGTGGTAAGGTGTTCTCCCGTTAAAAGCTCGCACGGGTCATACCGGATCGGGCTGCCGGGTGATCACGAAGATGCACCGGTCATCTCCCGAAGAGTAGCAGCGTTCTTCCACAACGGTCACCGGGCACTGCAGGTGATGGGAGAAGATCTCCGTGAGAACGCCGATATCAAATGCGCATGCCCCATGACCGGTCACCGGCAGGTCTTCGCATTCGAAACATCCATGGACTTCGATCGTGAGCGGATCGGTACCGGCGAGCGTGATCGCACCTAGGCTGTGGGCCTGCCAGAACGCATCCATCTTCCGGACAACTTCGGCAACAGACCGGCCGGCAATCCTCGGGGCAAGCACGCACCCCACTTCAGCGCCGGTCCGCTGCAGCACCGGGTCGATATTGATCCCAATAGCCATGGCCTGAGTCCGGAATACTTTCACGCAATAGCGGAAGAACGAGACAATGTCGTCATCAGAAAACGGCTCATCGTGCTCCCCGTGCCGGTGGACATGCCGCCTTGATTTCGCACCGCGATCCCTATTGGTCAGCCTGCCAATGGCAGATGACGAGAGTGCAATGAAACGACGGCGGCTGTCGCGGGGATCGGGCTGTGAGACGATGAGCCCCGCACGTTCAAGGTCGCGGATATGGACAGATATCGTGGACTTGGCTTTCTGTGTCTGTTCCACGATCCGGTCGAATGCCACCGGGCCGTTGCTCACGAGCCCGAGGATCCGGACCTTGATCGGGCTCTCTACGGCCACGACATTGTCCCGCGTGGAGAAGAGCCGGACTTCGCCGGCAGAAATATCTGTTCCGGAATCCTTTTGCGACTGCATATACAGAGTGTGTACCGCAATGTTCTTAAATATTGTTCGCATACAATAGAACATTCGTATTATTACGAACAAAGTGAGAACCATGAAAGCAGAATCCTATAAGATCGCTGATGGTGTGTACTGGGTCGGGTCACTTGACTGGGACCTGCGGACATACCATGGATATATCCTTGATGGAACGTCCTACAACTGCTACATCGTCTTCGGGAAGAAGACTGCGCTCATCGACAACGTATACCCGGGCCATTCAGCCCAGATGTGGGCCAGAATCGCGGATGCGTTCAGGAAGGAGGGCAGAAAGGAGCAGGTCGACATCATCGTCCAGAACCACGTCGAGAAGGACCACTCGGGTGCACTTGTCGAGATCCATAAAAAATTCCCATCAGCGCCGGTTTACTGTACCGAGATCGCAGAGAAGGGACTCCTCCGCCACTTCCCGGCACTTTCGGGTGCAGATTTCCATCACGTGAAGACCGGAGAGACTCTCGACCTTGGCGGAAAAACGCTCGCATTCGTCCAGGCGCCGCTTCTGCACTGGCCGGACTCTATGTTTACGCTGTACGCGGAGAAGGGGATCCTCTTCCCGAACGATGCCTTCGGCCAGCACCTCTGCTGCTCCGGAAGACTGGACACCGATATCCCCGAACACGTCCTGATGGATGCCACACAGAAGTTCTATGCAAACCTTATTGTTCCGTTAACCCCGCTCTTCCTCAAAAAGGCCGAGGAACTGACCGGCCTTGGCCTTATCGAGAAGGTAAAGATGATTGCCCCGGCGCACGGCCAGATCTGGACCGATCCGGGGAAAGTCCTCGGGGCATATGTGGGCTGGGCATCCGGTTCTTCGATGAAGAACAAGGTGACCATCATCTACGATACTATGCACGGCTCGACAAAGATGCTTGCCCATGGCCTTGCGGAGGGCGTGATCGCGGGGGGATGCGAAGTGAAGATGTTCAACCTTCACGAAGACGAGCGTTCCGAGATCGTCAAGCACATCCTTGACTCTAAAGCGATCATGGTCGGCGTCCCTACCCTCAATGATATGCCATACCCAAGTATCGGGGATCTCCTCTACTATCTCAAAGGGCTTCACTTCAACCGGACAGGCGAAAGGTTTGCGTTCACCTTCGGTTCCATGGGCGGAAAAGGTGGTGCGGTGAAGATGGTTGCCGACGAGCTGAAAACTGCCGGGTTCACGGTTGTCGGTTCCGAGGAAGTCCTCTATGTTCCGGACGCCCCCGAGCTTGAGAGGGCATTTGAGGCCGGAAAAGCAATGGCAGATCGCATCCGGAAATAATTTTTTTCTCCATTGTTCCGCACATTCCTCCTCTCTGTTTTTTTCCCATGGGTTGTCATGGTGTTCGGTCTCCATACGGTGCTGCTGGCCGGAGGTTACGGGGTTTTTCTTTTTTTGTATGCATCAATATTTGGATTTCATTCCCACGATCTGACTGCAAACCTGGTGAGGATTTGGCACTGAACGACCTTGCGCATGAATGAGTGGATATGACACCGGGCCGGTGAAATTTCTGGAAGAATTCTTTTGGTGCAATTGTCTCACGGCCGGATCCCGGTAGGATTTGTTCTCATCTGCCGGATTCTCCGAACCGGTATTCATGAAAAGAAGATACATGATTTTGCCGGGAGTAACCCGTGCCGGCTATCTCACCGATAGGGTATTACGGCATTTTTGCTGGGTGCGGTCCTCATTCCTGCACATCGCTTTTCGGGAGATTTAACTAGTTTGAAATTGTACCGCTCACAAATCTCATAAAAAAGCAGACCGTGGACATGAAGATGGAGAAGCAGGGAATTTTTAGATCCTTTTCGCGCATCAGCCTTCATACGAAACTGATCATCGCGTTTCTCGCCATCGCAATAATCCCTCTTCTCTTTGCAAGTGTGATCACTACCAAGATCGTTGAAGATTCTGTCTCGCGATCCGTTTTTGAAAAGAACCAGAATCTTGCCGATACCACCGCGCAGCAACTCAACGCAGATTTTGACGGGAAGATCCGGACACTCACGATCGCATCGGAAGATCCGGATATCCGGTCAATGGATCCCACGAGGCAGACGCAGGTACTCAGGGATATCCTGGCCCAGTACCCGGATATGGGGATGGCTGCTATCTCCGATGCAAACGGCACCCAGACCGCACGTTCGGATGGCATGCCGAACTCTTCCATTACCTATACTGACCGTGAATACTTCCAGAGGTTGAAAAAAACAGGTAATACAACGGTTTCTGATGTGCTGAAGGCCAAGAGTTCGGACAGGATAGTCATCGTGATCGCCGAACCCATCAGGAACGATGACCAGACGATTCGCGGCGCACTGCTCGTGAATGTAGAATTAAACAAGCTGGTTGCCCACATCGCAGAGACCCGGATCGGCAGGACCGGGTATGCCTATGTGGTGAACAAGGACGGGAAAGTCATTATTCATCCCGATTCCGGCGTTGTTGCAAATGCCACGGATCTGTCGTATCTCGCCCCGGTAAAAGCAGCAATCAGCGGGAATTCGGGCTGGGCAGAGTATGAGTCCGGCGGGCAGACGAAACTGGCCGGCTACAGTTACGTGCCGATCACGGGCTGGGGCCTTGTCGCCGAGCAGCCGCTCGAAGAGGCGATGAGCGACGTTACTGCAATCCGGAATGCCAATATTCTCATCATGGCCGGAACCGTGATTATTGCGTTTCTCATCATCCTTGCACTTGCCGGGGCGCTCTTCCGGCCAATCGCCCTTCTGACCGCGGCAGCGGGAAAGGCCGCTCACGGGGACCTTACCGTGCAGGCCCGCGTTGTATCAGAGGATGAGATCGGAACCCTTGCATCTGCCTTCAATACCATGGTGGACCGGATAAGGATACGGGAAGAGGCATTACAGGAATCCCACCGCAGGCTGGAAGATATCATCAATTTCCTTCCGGATCCAACGTTCGTTATCGATCTCGAAGGAAAAATCATCGCGTGGAACAGGGCCACCGAAGAAATGACAGGGATACGCGCCCGGGATATCCTGTTCAAGGGTAATTTCGAGCACGGTCTCGCCTTTTACGGGGAGAGACATCCGATTCTTATCGACCAGGTTCTTGATGAGGACAAAAAAACCACAAAAAAATACCAGGATTTCCAGAAGATCGGGAACAAATTTATTGGTGCCGGGTATTTCCCAACCGCTTATGGCGGAAAAGGCGCCGATATTGTCGCCACTGCCTCACCGCTCTATACCACAAAAGGCGATATCGCCGGGGCAATAGAAACAATCCGGGACATCACCGATAAAAAGAGGGCGGAAGAATCGTTGCGGGAAAGCGAGCGCAAATTCCGGGCAATCTTTGACCAGACGTTCCAGTTCACCGGTCTCATGACCCTGGATGGCACGCTCCTTGAAGCGAACCGCAGTGCGCTGAAACTCGCCGGGATACAGGAATCGGATATCCTGGGCAGGCCATTCTGGGAAACCCCGTGGTGGACGCATTCAACAGAACTGCAGGAAAAGCTGCGTGCGGCAATACAGGTTGCAGCAAAAGGAGCATTCGTGCGGTTCAATGCAACCCATCCGGCTGCCGACGGGAGTCTCCATGAAATCGACTTCTCGATAAAACCGGTACTGGATGAAGCGGGTCGCATTGTGTTCCTTATTCCGGAAGGGAGGGACATAACCGATCAGAAGAGGGCACAGGATGCGCTGGATCATGCAACAAGGAAGCTCACTCTCCTGAATTCCATCACCTTTACCGATATCAAGAATGCTGTATTTTCCCTGTCCGGATACCAGGAACTTGAAAAAACACTCCCGCTCGATGAAAAACAACAGCAGTACCTGGAAAAACAGATCCGGATCGTCCGGAAAATTACGGAATCGCTGAAATTTGCAGATAATTACCAGAACCTGGGAATAAGGCCCCCTGCATGGCAGAATGTCCAGCAATCCTTCCTCATTGCGATCTCGCACCTGGATATTTCGCACTTATTCCGGAATTTCTCGGTCGAGGGGCTGGAGATCTATGCCGATCCGCTCCTGGAGAATGTCTTTTTAACGCTTGCGGAAAATGTCGTGATGCACGGGAAAACGGCAACTGAGATCGCTTTCCGGTATCATGAATCACCGGAAGGACTCACGCTTTTCTTTGAAGATAACGGCGCGGGGATCGCTCCCGGCATGAAAGAGAGGATTTTTTGCCGGGAATACGAGGAGAAGAAAGGTATGGGCCTCTTCCTTGCACGGGAGATTCTTTCCATCACCGGCATTACCATCCGGGAAACCGGCGGGCCCGGGAAGGGTGCACGGTTCGAGATCGTTGTACCGAAAGGAGGGTATCGGTTTATCGGGAGCAGGTAAAAACCAATAAAACACCGGCGGCAGGGAGAACGCCGGTATACCCTGCACGTTTTTTTAAAGAAATTCAAAGTAAAAGTCCATGAACTTTGTCTTTTTGCTATAACGTCTGAAAACATACAAATTAACATTATTTCTAAAAAAATGAGTTTTAAGACGACTCATCTCATGTTCACGGCGCGTGGAGTGCAGCCCTTTGCCGGAGAGTAACGGGAGGGGCTTGCCACTATTAATTGGAAAAGCTGAGCAAATTTACCCTGACTATTCTCACTTGTGAGGTAAAAATAATAAAAAATGAAACCGTCACCGGGTTTTTCAGAACACAATATCCTCTTTTGGAAACCTCACTTTTGGCATCGGCTTGTCAGCCGCGTACCCCAGCGGGCAGAGCATCACCGGTACCAGGGGCTGCGGGATCTTCAGGATCCGGGAAAACTCCCCCGGATCGAACCCTCCCATCGGGCAGGAATCAAAACCCAGCGATTTTGCACCGTTCAGGGCATTTCCCAGTGCAAGGTATGTCTGGGCCTGAGACCATGCCAGTTTCTGTTCCGGTGACATGCTGTTTGCGAACCGGGCTGCCATGCCGATAATCATCTTCTGCATCTCTTCGGGTGCACCGCTCTTTTTCAGGAGGGCTGCAAGCCGGGCTATGAGGCTGTCGTAATCGGGGTCTGCACAGAATACAAGCAGGTGCGAACAGCTGGTGATCTGTTCCTGGTTAAAGGCCGCCGGCCGGAGCAGTTCCTTTGTCTCCTGGTCCGTAACTACCTTGATCTTCCATGGCTGGAGGTTTATCGCAGACGGGGCAAACCTCACAATCTCGAGGATCTCATCGATCTTTGAGTCCGGGATCTTTCTGCCGTCAAACTTCTTTGTCGCGTACCGCGACATCACAATCTTTGAAAACTCCATGGTGTCCACCGTTTCCTGATATCCGTTGATTCCGCATTTCCTCTATTTATATATGATTCCTCTGACAAAGCATGGGAATGAATGGTATGAGAAATGAACATTCTGTCAATATAACAAAAGAGCGAAGGGACGAGATGATCTCTCTCTTAAAGCAGTATTTTTCAAAAGAGAGAGACGAAGAGATCGGTGATCTGGCTGCGGGCCTGATCCTGGATTTCATCCTGGAAAAACTGGCACCGGAATTTTACAACCAGGGCGTTTGTGATGCTCACCGGTACATGCAGGACGCGGCTGAAGATCTTCTCTCAATCCAGAAATAACAGCGTTTGTGCTGGGGCCCGGGATACCGGGAATTAAAAACAGAGCGGGTGCCGGGTTACTCTGGCATGGGGGAAGGGATCGTTCAGATCAGTATATCCCTATTCAATAATCCCCCTCTTTTTTAACTCGAAATAACATCGTGCACAGGCTTCCACGTCGGCACCTGCATTGTGGCTGCCCAAAAATTCCGAGTTGAATAACTGCATGTGCAGTTCGGTCAGCGTCGGCCATTTGTATCTCCTGCCGGACTTTACCGGAAGTTTGCACCAGGAGATAATTTCGGGGGTTTTCATTGTGCAGAAACGTTGTTTTTCCCCGAGGTTCGTTTCAAGCCCGCACCGCAGAAATTCAGTATTTATTATTGGCAGATCAAAAGCGAGATTGTGGGCAATGACTGTTGCAGCCTTCTCCACATCCGCGTTAAACTGCGGGAGCACCTTAAACAGCGAGATCCCTTCTTTTTTTGCCCGGTCGGTCGTGATCCCGTGAATTCTCGCAGAGTCCGGGGGAATTTTGAAATCTGTCGGGTAAATGATAAAACTGTTCAGGCATTCGCAGTTTCCGTCATTATCATATAATGCCCAGGCCAGCTGGACCACTCTCGGCCACTTTTCGATAACGTCCGGGGAGGACCGTGGCAGGCCGGTGGTTTCTGTATCGAGAAAGAGAAGCACCATTCTTATTCGTTTTATTGCGGTATCTGGTTTTTCCTGAATAGCCTGTTGAAAAGAACCCCGGTTTTGCAGGTTACATGAACCCTGACCCGGGGCATGCACCCTCCCGTGCGCCCGATACCGCAGTATACACAACGCATCAAAAAAAAAAGAAATGCCAGGTTTGAATATTATTTCTGGACGGGCAGGGCACGGGACTGGATATACTTCGTTTCCGCTTCCTGCGCCTTTTCTTCCCAGGCCCGGACCGTGCTGTTATAGTTCTCAAACTTCGGGTTGAACGAAAGGCCGGTTACCCCTTCTTTGAGACCTGCAACCTGGTTGCCCCCGGTGAATGAACCGTTCAGGTATTCCGCAATACCGGTATACACGATCCGGTCAAGGCGTTTCACCGCCGAAGCAAGGACTACGCCCGGGCCAAGGTAGGTCTGGTCGGAATCTACACCAATGATATACCGCCCCGGTGCTTTTTTTGCCTCGCGGACCACCCCGGTATTGGAGTAGCCGGCAACCGCGTAGACCACATCCGCACCGTTGTTGTACATCCCGGCAGTAATTTCTGCTGCACGGTCCGGGTCATAGAACCCGGTCGTCGAATTATCCCGCACATAGGCCTGATCAACGGTCATAGATGGGCTGATCGCATGGACACCCTCGATATATCCCTGGCGGAATGCTTCGAGCTGCGCTGATTGTGTGCCAAGAACGATCCCTGCCTTCCCGGTCTTCGTGGCTGATGCGGCGAGGACGCCTGCAAGATAACTTTCACCATAGGACGTGATCTCGTATGCCCGGACATTGTCGGAACCGATACCGGTCTGGTCGATGGCAAGGAACCTGATATCAGGATGTTCCCGTGCAAGCTGCTGCGTGAAACCGGCTTGGGTGTACCCGAGCGTGATGACAAACCCGGGCTTTTTGGCACCAGTCCCGGTGAGCAGCCGGGAAATATCCACAGAATCGTCAGAGATGTACTCCTTCTTGGTAAACCGCATATCCTCCTGTGCAGCAAAAAGGCCCCGGTAGGCACTGTCGGTATAGGACAGGTCTCCCTTATCCGAATGATAGATGATATAAACAACCGGCCTTGTCTGCTCGTGCGGGATCACGTACACTGCGACAACAATTGCAATGACGGCGAGGGTTACTGCAACAGCGCCGATGATAAGATAGTTCCGGTTCATGGTTTGAGGTACTCCCTGACCGGCTGATCGATGCTGACATTTCCCGTAGTTATCATGCGGACGTGCGATCCGGTCACTTTGTCGTATGCAGCCGCGTAGAGTTCCCGGAACGTGATATCGCGATTCGACTGGAGAATGCCTATGACCCGTGATGTGAACTCATCCGACAGCCACTGCTTAATGTCCATATCGTAGACCGCCCCAAGCGATGGTTCGTTGTATGCCGCTCCCGTGAGATAAAGGATGCCGGGTGCCGTGGCATTCATCGCGACACTTTCCCCAAAACAGGTGTCAACCACAAAGACGATCTGCCGGTACTGCTGGTTACGGTTCATCGAATTGGTAACATCATTAAAATCATCCCGGGTAAACAGGTCATTCGACCAGAACGCGATCCCTCCCGGTGCGCCGTGGCTTGCGATATACACGAACACATCGGTACTCGCATTGCTTTCGAGCACGATCGGCGTTGACGCGGTCTTTGTGCCGGTCAGGACATTTTTCAGCGTGGCCGCCGTTACCTGTGAACCGGAATAATCCACTTCTGCACCGGAACGGATATTTTTCCCTTTGGGAATATTGTGGAGGTCTCCACGGAGGGGATTTTCCGGTGCGGTCGGGACATCGTCATACGTCATGAGGATGATATGGTCATCCGGAATCCCGTTCTGTCGCAGCAGGGTGTATACGGTCAGTGCATCCGCCTGGTGCCGGTAATTTATCCATCCGCTCGATGGCCCGACTACGACTGCCCGGAAATCTTTTTTTGTGACCAGGGATACGCAGGTATCCGGGCCGGAAGATGTGGAGGACATATAACTCTTCGAAGCCTGGAACCGTGTAACCGATTCGCCAGCTTCACTCTCAACGCCGGTTTTTGCTGAGTCCAATACCTCGACCGTCCGGAAATCACCATCTTCAACAATCCAGTGTGAGTAATACGTCCGCAACGGGTCTACCCCGAACTCCGTGTCATAATCGAGAGGGCCGCTGGCGCCGGAGATGGCCGGGGTCTCACCGGCCCGGATCGCTGATAGTGCCTCATGCGACTCCTGCGCATCCCAGCCTTGTGGGGTGCCGTTGCCATAGACGACTTTCCGGACCGAGTCGGCCGGAGATTCCAAGGGGCTCGCATCCTGCCGGGCAGTGGTGTAGGCGGCCAGCAGGAGGGCATCATAGGCCGGCGCTGCATAGTCTGTGGGGGGATGCCCGAATTTTTCCTGGTAAGCAACGACAAAGCCGGTCGAGGGGTCGGCGGTAGGGGAGGTCCCCTCAAGGCCTTCTGCGCCAGCACCGGGCGAATTTGTCAGGACCGGGGAGACCGAAGCATCGGCAAGGAAAAGTTTTGCCGGGCTTCCCGACCGGTCGATCGCCCGCTTTATGGTGGTCGCATCAGGAGGCCTGCAGATTGCGATGATATAATCCGGATTGGTTTTCAGTGCGTCTGCAACATCACGGTCGAGACTGCTGCTGCCCGGATCGAACTGGCGGATTGAGGTAAGTTCGAGACCGTATTCCGTTGAAAAGAATCCGGTCCATGCATAGAACGTCTCCCCCCATGTCGTATTCTCCACGAGCAGGGCAACTTTTTTTGCTCCTTTTCCTTTCAGGATTGAGAGGATCATATTTACCTGTGCCACATCCCCCCCGCAAGTCCTCCAGAAATATCCTTTCCTGCCAAATGCCCGGATGATGTCACCGGAAGTGGTTTCCGGGCTGATGAGGAGTTTTTCCCCGGCAATAAATTCCGGTGCAAGCGCGTAGACCTGGTCGCTTGTCGGGGGTCCGATGACGATATGGACGGTGGGGTCATCCAGCAGTTCCCGGGCCAGCAGCGTCACATTGCCCGAACCGGTATCCTTGTACACGAGTTCGATCTGCCGCCCGCCAATGCCGCCTTCCCGGTTAATATTGTCCTTTGCCCATTCGAGAGGCTCCTTAATCTCGATATCGCCGGTCACGGGAAGGAGGACGCCGATCCGGACCGGGGTGTTCGCGTGGATTATCGTGTACCCGGCCCAGGCTCCGGCCGCGAGGATAACGACGATAAGAGCGATAAGCCCGAGCGTTTTCCTGTTGATAGATATCACCGTTGCCTGGATGAGGAACCGGGTATTCCCGCGAGAGAGCCGGCCGGTTCTGTGTAACAAGAGATGGTGAAACTAAAATAAAAAGGATAGTCATAGGGGTCATCACGTATCAGGAGCGGACAGGATCGACTTCCTGTTCCGGTAACAATTTTTACCGATCAAAGGGTACGGACCCCCGGGGCTCACTTCACCCCTTTTCCCAGGTTCGCCGTGAGTCGCTGGAGTTCCACGGAAATATCGTGAGGTTCCAGCATGACTTCAAGAATGGACGGGCCGTCATACTCTTTTGCTTTTGCAAGCGCCCGGCCGAACTCCTTCTCGGTGCGGACAACAAAACCCCGGCCGGTCCCGATTACCTCAGGTATCTTCGCATAGTTCCAGGTCGCCACATCATTGAACGGGCCGTCCAGCATCGGGCGTTCGGTGCCATACCCGTGGTTGTTCAGCACAACAATAATGGGATCCATCCGGTACCGTACAGCAGTCGAGACCTCCATGCCCGTCATCTGGAAGGACCCGTCGCCAATGATGATGAGCGGCCGCAGGGCCGGGAAGGCCGCCTTGATCCCGATGCCGGCCGGAACTGCGAACCCAAGGGAGGCATAATAGGCAGGGGAGATGAACCGGTTCGGTCCCATAACCTCGACTTCGGTACACCCGAACAGTGCGTCCCCGACATCGGCAACAAGGATCATGCTCTCGTCGATGAACGCGTTGATGATCCGGAATACCCGCCGGGCGGTTACCGGGTCGCTGTTCAGGGCAAGACAATCCAGGGGCTCGTGCTTCTCTGCATGGGGAATCCCGCCGGCATCGTGGCGGGTCAGCCCGGCCACGGCAAGCCCTTCGAGGATCGCAAAGCCAGTTCCCTCATACGCGTGGTAGCCGATAGTGGTCTTCTCGCTCGAGATGGCGATGATCTTCCGTGTTTCGAGGTGCGCCGTATAGGCCCCGAGATCGAGATCCGTAGGGAAGACGCCGATGAGAAGGAGACAATCGCTTGATTCAACATAATCGCGGACAGCACCGTCCCCGACAGCACCTGCATAGATCCCCATGAAGAGCGGGTGCCGCTCATCGATAGCGGATTTCCCGAGAATCGTGGAAGCCACCGGGATATTTGCGCGGGATGCAAGGGCCATCACGTTCTCCGCGAGATCGTACCGCGAGACCTCAACGCCGGCAAGGATGACCGGGCGTGCTGCCCTGTTTATGAGCGCAATAGATTCGGCAAGTGCTTCGCGGGCCATTCCCGGGTCCACGGGAGGTACTGAGGTCACGGCGGGAATGTGCAGCCCGGCAGCCGGGGGCACAACGCCAACCATATCGCGGGGCAGCTCCAGGTATCCCGGTCTCTTCGATGTCACGATGGCGGACAGGACCCGGTCAATTTCAGAGAAGGCTCTCGCGGGATCCGAGAGGCAGGCTGACGATACGGTCACGCGCTCGAAGATCCGGATCTGGTCATCATAGGTGCTGACCTTGTGGTGGAGCATGGTATGCAGGTGCCGCTCCTGTATGCCCGGCGCCCCGCTGATGACGAGAACCGGGGATTTCTCGGCATAAGCCTGTGCGGTGGTGTTGACAATCTTGAACCCGCCGACACCATATGTCACGCAGACAACGCCGAGTCCCTTGACCCGTGCATAAGCATCGGCGGCAAAGCCGGCACCCTGCTCGTCATTGGTATTTATCACTTTCAGCGGGCTGTGTGTCAGTTTCTCAAAAAAGCCCAGCACGTAATCGCCCGGAACCCCGAATACGTGACCAACACCCATCTCCACGAGACGGGAGATAAGATAATCCCCGATGCCTGGAACGCCAGCCAACCTGAACACCTTCGCTACGTGTGGGTACAGGGTATTTCCTGATAAGTGTTTACCTGCAATATATGATCAGGACGTGTTTTCTCCTGTTACAGGAATGAGGTATGCCCGCTCATCTCACAGTCTTTGAGCATTTCCGGAAAAAATCAAAACGGGGGGAACCTTTTTCAGGAAGTACCCCAACTCCCTTTCATGAAAAACCCTGCCCTGCGATACGCATTCCTGTTCTTTGTGGCTTTCCTTGTCGCCGGTATGGTCTTTTGTGCCGGCTGTGAAAGTACGAAGCAGAAGACCGGAAAACTTGATGGTTTTGATGATTTTGTTACGCAGAAGATGGCAGAATACGAAGTACCGGGTGCCGTTGTTGGTATTGTCGAGAACGACACCGTTGTGTACCTGAAAGGGTTTGGCGTCCGGGAGATCGGAAAACCCGGAAAAGTTGATCCCGACACCCGCTTCCAGATAGCATCGGTTTCAAAATATGTTACCGCAGGTTCCGTCGGCTCCCTTGTCGATGAAGGGAAACTGGACTGGGACACACCCGTTGTCACGTACCTGCCGGGCTTTGCCCTGAAAGACACGTACGCCGGTGAGCATGCGACCCTCCGCGATCTTCTCGCCCACCGCACGGGATTCAGGCATTTCGACGGCGACCTGCTGGGAAGGCTCGGGTACTCGGACAGCGAGATGCTGCAGCGGATGCGCTACTTAACGCCCGGCACCAGTTTCCGGGAGAAGTACGTGTACTCGAATGCAGGATTTTTCATTGCTGGCGAAGCTGCCGCAAGAGCGGACAACCGGAGCTGGGAAGATCTGACCGATGCCCGGATCATCCGCCCGCTCAACATGACCCGGTCGGGGGCCCGCCCGGAGACCCTGTACCTGGATGAAAACCATGTATCAGGTCACGGGGGTGTCCCGGGAGATCTCCACACCATACCGCTTGAAGAGTCAGGGTATCCCGCTGCCGGCCAGGTCGTCTCTACCGGCCGGGACATGACGCAGTGGCTGCGGATGATGCTCGCGGGCGGCTCGGTTGACGGGAGGCAGGTCCTTACTCCGAAGACGGTGAAAGAGATCCATGCAGCGAGCCTCGTCGCAGGGCACGGCGGGCCGCTTAACGACCCGAATGCTGCAGTCGGCCTTGGCTGCGATTCATACAACTTCCTTGGCGAGCGGATCATCGAGAAGAACGGAGCGCTTGACGGTGTCCGCTCAATTGTTATCCTCATCCCCGGGAAGAATGCCGGCCTTGTGGTCATCGCCAACAAGCAGCTGACCATCTTACCCGAGGCGATCCGGGACGAGTTCCTCGAGCGGTACATCGGAAAAAGCGGCGTTGACCTGCAGGCCCGGGAAAAGGCCAACCAGGCAGGGTGGAACTCGCTCATCAAGTCGGTTGAAGTGCCCGCAGATGCAAAGCCTGCAACAATTACGCCGTCCGCCATAGCGGGAGCATACAAAAACGACCTGTACGGCACGATGCTGGTGAGCGGGGGTGCGGATGCCAATAACATGACGTTCCAGCTTGGCCCGGACAAGTATGCGGGCACCCTCATGCACGTGACAGAGAATACCTGGTACTTCTCGTTCCCGAACCCTGACGACCAGGTCGGATATGCTACATTTGCGGCAAACCCGTCGGGTTCTGTCACCGGTTTTACTTCAAATGAATTAGGCCCGTTCGTGCGGTCCTAGGCTATCCCCCATATTTTAATGAAGGAAATGGAGTTGAGATCATGAACTGGAAAATTGCAGGTCTTGTTCTGGCAGTTCTTATTTGTACTGCCGGTTGCATTACATCGCCCGCGCCGGTACAAAGCGGTACGCCGGCCAGCGCTTACGACACACCGTCGCCCCTTGCCGGCCCCGATGCAGCGGTATCCAAAAAACTTGACGAATACATGACAGCGCTTGCCGGATCCGGCAGGTTCAGCGGGGCGGTGCATGTGGCACGGGGCGATACCGTGCTTCTCTCGAAAGGATACGGCATGGCAAACTACGAGTTCCCGGTCCCGAATACCCCGCAGACGGTCTTCCCCATCGGCTCGAACACCAAGCAGCTCACCGCGGCCGCCATAATGAAACTGCAGGAGCAGGGACGACTGAATGTCACCGACCCGGTCACGTGGTATATCCCCAATGCCACAAGATGGAAGAACATCCGGATTTACCAGCTTCTGAACCATACCTCGGGGATCCAGTCCGATGGGGCGTTCCCCCTGACCGGCCCGGCAAATCTCGCCCTCCCGGATATCATGGACCGGGCATCAGCCCTGCCCCTTGCATTTGAACCGGGAACGGGCTACACGTATTCCAATAACGGTTATATCGCGCTGAGTTATATCATCGAGAAGGCGTCGGGCATGTCCTACGACGATTACCTGAAAAAGAACATCTTCCTGCCCCTCGGCATGAACAGTTCCGGGCAGGACAATGCCCGGGATGTCTTTCCCGGCCGTGCATCCGGGTATACGACAATGGATGGAAGACAGATCCATTACGACCTCCAGAACATTCACAACTCCTGGGGTGCCGGATCTGTCCATTCCACGACCGAAGACCTGTTCCGGTGGGAGCGTGCCTTCCATACGCCGGGAACTATCCTATCCCCGCAGTCAACTGCCGCGATGGTGGATAACCATTACGGGATCGAGAGCGGTGTTGTAAAGAACCGCACCTTCAGCGGTCATGGCGGGCGCAACTTCGGGTTCATCTCGTACACGCTCTATTATCCGGAGAAGGACGTGAGCATCATGTTCCTCTCAAACCATGACAGGACCCCTATGGTCACTCTGACAAACGATCTCTCGGCAATTATCTTTGGCGAGCCGTACTCCCTGCCGCAGAAGATCGACCGCAGGGAAGTCCCGCTGACGGCAGCTGCGATCACCGGATATACCGGGACCTATGCACCGGCCTGGGAGAAATCCTGGACCATCACCGTATATCCCGAGGGAAACCACCTGATGTACCATTCGGTTATGCCCGAAGAGACCGTCAGGCTCTTTTACGAGGGCAATGACACGTTCTTTGTAACGCCGGAATCCAAAGATGCATTCATATTCACCCGTGACACCAGCGGAAAGGTCGACGGCCTGAAGATGTATACGCTGGAAGGCTCGTACGACAGATCGGAGAAGGTATCGTGAGAACCATAGACAGGAACTCCCGGAACGTCGAACCGGGTCACCGGTCTGGTTCCTGAATGAATGGGGGCAGGGATCTTTTTTTTTTAACTGGCCCCGTCAGGTTTGCACCGGGGTTGGGGAACCAATCCGGCTGAAGAGTTTTACCGGCGCCGGATCATGTACCCCGGCTCCGGCAGGGAAGCCCGATGCACCCCCCTCATCACATTCATCCCGGCTTGTCGTAAACCCGTGCAGGGGATCTCCGGAACAATTCGGGAAAGTATATCTGCCTCGTTTAATGAGATCTTTTTATATAATTACCGAAAGGATTGGATGACCGATCAGAAACACCCGTTCATTGTGCCGGAACCGGAGAAAACCCGCGGTGACGAACTCTTCTCCCTGCTTAAAACCGGAACTCTCAATGAGGGCAGGGTTATCCTTGTTAAACGCCTGAACCCGGACGGGGAGCGGTGATATTCATATGCAGGATAGTGTGAATGGTCTGTATGATTGTTGTTGATGCACGGATTGTCCTTGTGCCGGAACAGAAGCAAATGTTCGAGAGGGAAGTACAGAAGATTATGCCGCGGGTAAGGTGGGAATCCGGTTGCACCCGGTACGAGCTGGTCGCGGACGTGTCTTCTCCCCTGGTAATGCATTTTCTTGAAGAGTGGGAGAGCCAGCAGCATCTTGATAACCATCTCAACGAGCTTCACATGCAGGAATTTTTTGCAAAAACTGCCACCTGTCATGCGGCCCCGACGGAACTGAAGATCTACGAGGTTCTTTCATCGCGATCGATCACGATGGCCTGACGGGACCGCCCCCGCATGGTGGTGCTGGCACATGCCGGTCATGCTCGCCGGGGGTATTCCGGGCCGGACGGGCTGCAGAGTATTGTTGTAATAATGTTCATCCATTTTAATGACACACGATTAACGGTAGATTATTTGAAAAATACAGCCAGGACAAAGCCCGGCAGCCAGCGCCGGCACGAGGCCGACACCGCCCCGGTCACCGGATGAAGGGGACGAGGCGGAACCGGCTCTGACATAACACCGGAGTGAAATATTCTGTGTTGAGGTATTCAGATTTGGCGATTCCTCAATTGGAGCCACCAATCAAAATTTTATTTCACGTTTTTAGGAAACGATACATGGAACAACATGCTGGACGTTCTTGGGGGCTTCGGCTTCACCCCGGCCCCCGCCACGGGGGCATCCCCCGGATTGCGATAACAGCGTATTACCTGGTGCTGGCCTCGTCCAATCGCAATGCGCCCCGTCCCCCTCATGGGACTGGTGGCGCAAGAGAGGGGCAGGATATCAAAAGTTAGTGGCACCAAATGATGAATCACCCAGATTTTTTATATCCGGTGTACTGATGAGATCCTGTTTTCCGTGTTGTCAGCTGATCCACTGAAAGCTTGATCTTCCCGGGGGCGTCTGTCAGTCTTTTAAGATACCTGTCAGACTATCCGGGGATGCACAGACATGCAGGGACACGCTTTCATACCGTGGGTGGTTTAAAGCCGCCCGGGTGTCTACCGAAAAAAAGGTTTTTCCTGGTGAATGATTTTTGCCGGAATTATCCTTAAGGGCCGATCCAAAAAAATTATTTCCGGATCACATATGCAGCGAGAAGGCCCGCAAGCATAACTGCACCGATTCCCACAAATGGGGAGAGCGGGGACTGTGTGGCAGTCGGCCAGGGCGTTGGTACGGCGGTTGTTGTCTTTACGGTTTTTACAACATTTGTTGTCGGGATGACGGCAGTTGCAACCGGGGTCGGGCTGCCAACCTTGAATGTTGCCGTGCTGATGAAGCCTTTGGAATCAGCGAACGAGACTTCGTAATTCCCGGCATCTTTAACCGCTATTTTCTGCGTGAATTTTCCGTCACCGCTTCTTATATCACTGGTTGTTCCGATCCACTGCGGACCGAATATTCTTCCGCCGTCCGGATCCCTGACTTCGAGCTGGATGCCGTCGGAACCCCCGTTCTTCAAAGACCCTTCTATGCGGAGAGCTTCATCGATATTCTGGCTCTTTGGAGAAGTGATGGTTAATTCATCGGAACGGTCGATGATCTTTACCAGTCGCAGGGTTATGGAATCTGATCGCAGGCGGGGTTCATCTGCACCGATAAACTTCACTTCCACCTTGTAATCTCCCCCGGGCAGGCCCTGGGTATCAAAAATCTTATACAGTGTTTTTGCTTTGTCCTGGACGGTTACCGGCTCGGACTGGATCTGAGTAGCCGTATACTGGGTCTGGTACAGCACCACATTGAAACTGGTGCCCGGCGGGAAATCACTGTCAATGGAACACTTCAAAGGCAGACCTACCTGCACGCTGTCCGGGCAGGTAACATAGAGTCCATATGCTGATACCGGCCCGGCAATGCACAGCAGGCAAAGGACTACGAGTATGAACTTCTTCATCCCTACTGATTCGCATGGCTGCAATTAAAAATGTTATCCATTTGTTCCGGACCCGTGATGGATCAGATCATGCCGATGAAATTTTCAAGGAGCAGAAGCCCGCGGGCCCCGCTCTTCTCCGGGTGGAACTGGACCCCGTAGGTATTTCCGTTTGCAACGGACGATGCGAATGGGCAGATGTAATCCGTTGTTGTCAGGGTATACTCCGGTGCCGTGTCGGCATAAAAAGAATGGACAAAGTACATGTATTCGTCATTCCTGAATCCCGCAAACAGCGGGTTATCCGGATTATTGAGAACCAGCGAATTCCAGCCCATGTGCGGGATTTTTTTCCCGGGTGTTCTTGAAAATTTCTTTACGTTTCCGGGGATCAGGCCAAGACCCGAATGGAGCCCGTGCTCCTCGCTCGTCTCAAGCAGCATCTGCATCCCGAGGCAGATACCGAGAAGCGGCACATCGCGAACCGATTCCGTGATGGTTGTTTTCAGGTCCCCGAGCTGTTCCATTCCCTCGTGGAATGCCCCGACTCCCGGCAATACCAGGCCGTCGGCTGTAGCAATCTCTTCCGCATTGCCGGTGATCGTGGCACGTGCCCCGGCTTTTTCAAGGCCGCGAATCACGCTCCTGAGGTTCCCGAGGCCGTAATCAATAATGGCTATCTGCGTCATCCTTACCGTCTTCCCGTAACCGCCATTTCCCGTCTGAAATCCACTCTTCCGGAAGCCCCGCCGACTGCCGGTACGTTTCAAGGTTCGCTGTCCATGCCTGCCAGAGACCGGGGTATTTCTCTGCAATCATGTGGATCAATGCCATATCGCTGGACGGGCACATGAAACAACCGATCCGGTCAAGGTGCCGTTCGTAAAGGATATTATACGGCGCGTGTTCGCGCTGGATGTAAAGCCAGACGTGGAGCGCTGTCCAGTTGTGGATGGGAGCGGCGGAGAGCTGCACCCTCACATTGGAATTTCTCCAGACCCGGTCGCTCTGCGCCCGTGTCGCGGACTCGTACCGCCGCTGGCCGATGAACGAGAGGCACTCCCCCCACTTTTCGCGGATCAGGTTTCCGACCGGCGTCAGCTTGCAGACCTTGCAGCACCAGCGGGCATTGACTGCCGGGGGCCCCTGCCTGCTGAAGTTCTCCCAGAATGTCGTGATCCCATCCGTGCGGAGCACTTCAAGGCCGTATTTTTCTGCCACTTCGTCTACGTTGGCATATGTTTCCGGGAATTCAAGGCCGGTATCGGCAAAGAGCATCGGGACTTTCCCGATGGCTTTTGTTACCACGAGCAGGGTGGCAAGGCTGTCCTTGCCCCCGGAATAGGAGATGTTGGGCTGGAGATTTTGGTTCCGGCCTGCAACATCCCTGACAAACTGCACGGCTTCTGATTCAGCACGCTCCAGCACATCGCTATTTGCCAGGACTGCGTCTTCCCACGTGGCGGAACCCGGAACAACAATGGATGCAATATTGCGGCGTGTCCTGACTACCTGGCCTTTTACCATCCCGCGTGCAGTTGCCGCATCGACCTTTGCCCTGCCGACCCCGATACACTTCCCGTCAGGGGCAAGGATGAATACTTCGTCACCGGCCCGGATATGTTCCTCAACGGAGATGACTCCCGGTGCAAGGACGCTCATCCCCTGGTCCCGGATGAACGGCACAGCATCTTCGCTTACGACAATGAACCGTTTTTTGGGGGTGAAGAGATTACCTGCCTCCGGGCGGGGAACCGGTTCCCACTCGCGGCGGTCCGGGAAATAGCGGATGATCCCCGCAACGCCTCCCCCGACAATAACCTCCTCCATGCGGTCGTTATCGGGAACTTTATTCAGGAGTGCAATGTGTCCCGGGGGAATGAGCGGCGCACCGAAGTGTTCTTCGTAGATGTGGTTGACCAGGGCAACGTCATCCGGAAATGCCGGCCTGGCATCGCCGGGCGGGGTTACCGGGACTTCCCGGGTCTCATTCCCGCAGGAGCACTGGCGGGCAAGTACCGGCGTGTGGCAGGCATCGCACCAGCGCAGCAGGATCTTGCCTAAGTAAGAGGGTCTCATCTGCTGTATTCATTCGCGCTCCGGGAATAAAAAGGAAGAGCAGGGCGGAGAAATGAGAGAAAATGATGAAAGCCAGCGGCACCGGGCGAGAATTGATATAGTTCAAATCTTCCACTCTTTATCAGAAATGATGATCGATACCTGGCTTCTGGCCGTTTTTTTTCTTGCCCTGCTCACGCTCGGGGCATTGATCCGGGTTATCCGGATCAAGTCCCGGTTTGATCGTCTGGTTGCAGCAATTGTGGCAATATCCCTTGCTGCCCTGACAGGTCTTCTCCTCAGTATTGCGCTTGGCACCTTCCTTGTACTGAATATTACCATTCTCCTTGTGCTGGTCTGCTTTGCCGGCCTTGTAGCAAAGATCCATTTCTCGAAGGGTGATCCGGCATGATCTTCCCTGCAGATATCCTGATCTGGCTCCTGCTTGCCGTGGGGATTGGTTTTTGCGCACTGGGCCTTTTCGGGCTCTTCATATTCCCGGATATCCGAAGCCGGATGTATACGGCAGTACGGGCGACCCTGATCGGGGTCACGGCAATAACCGTCTCTGCGCTTATCTATGCAGTCTCGTTGTTTTCCGAAACGAATGAAAACCAGTATTTCATGCTTGCGCTCGAGATTCTCTTCCTCTGCGTGGTCATTGTCATCCCAACCGTTCTCCTGTCGCAGGAGATCCAGAACCTGATCAGGGCCCGGAACTGACAGCAGTGCGTACCCGCAAGAACCGGCCGGAATCCCGGTTCATTTTTCATTTTTTATTCGTCCGGTGTCTTCTGGAATAATCCTGTAGTAAAAAAAGGTGGCGGGTCGGGATCGGTTTTTTGTTCCGGCCAATCAGGCTTCAGGTTCTACGCCGTCTTCTTCTTCCGGGATAACCGGCTTTTCCATGAAACAGAGGATACCGGCAACAGCCAGGATGATGATGGCCGGGAGGTACATATACAGCAGCTTCAGGGTTCCGGCAATGGGCACCGACAGCGTGATGAATATTGCGGCAAAGACCAGCATCCACCCGGCAAACCGTGTGTCCTTGCTTGCGATGGCTGCACCCATCAGCCCGAGGCTTGAGAAAAGAGCTCCCTGGACCCCGGAGAGGAGGACATCATTCTGGGTTGCCGTGGCAATGACATAGACCGCTGTAATGATCCCGAGAACTCCCCCCGCGAGTCCTAATATGAACTGCTTCTTCATATTCTATCGTGTGGGTGGCAGCGGAATTAATACTATTGTCGCAGACTGGCAGGTGCTGCCGTTCCCGTTGAACCACAACAGAGTGGCCTGCCGGAACAGAGCCGGAAGCGCGAACCCGTTCTGCCGTTTGTACATCCCTGAAAATTTGCAACCATATTCCCACGATTTGGTGCTTAATCCACAAACCGGTCAATTATTGAAGGATTGCGCTTTTAAATTTTTATTGCTTTGATAATCGTTTTTGCTCAGTTACTGACAATTTGCATGGGAATTAGTGCTGGTTTATGTCAATTCTGCGCCTTAAAATGCTGTTACGACCAAAATATTTATTTATTAATAAAATAACAAAAAAAATAACCCTTTCCGGTAGGAGGTGGAAACCACATGGCAGCAGCAGTTAAGAAGGCGGCGGCAAAGAAGCCGGAAGCGAAGAAACCAGCGGCAAAGAAACCCGCAGCTGGTAAGAAGAAGTAACCTTCAGCACCACTATCACTATTTTTGAATACGGGTTCTCCCGTATTCTCATTCCTTTTCTGCATCATGCCCTGTCCAACCTGGCAGATCTTATCGCCGGGGCCGCGATTATCTCCCGATACCCAAAATGCCCCCGGGCAACCCGCGGAAAAAGATACATTCTCCCCTAAAAATCGCTTTCATGGCCACACCATCGCATCCCGTTCATCGAATCCCTCTTTTTCGGGAGAAAAAAAATCGTGCCGGAACGGGTAAAAAAGTATCCCGATCGAATTTCGCCCATAGCGGCCTCCGGGCAGCGAAAATCAGCCGCAGACGGGCTGCAGGTAAGCCAAAACAGGTGGCCCGTACAGGCCCGCTATTTTGCAGGTTGAAGTGGGGTTAAAATTTCCCTGTTTTAAAAAATACGCCCAATTATCGCGAATTTCCTTGGGCGTGGACAACGTTTCCCATGGAGAATGTTGTTTTTTTCCTTTCCATCCGGGTGATGATCAGGGTCTCCGTCGGAGAACTGTTCGCGTGGGAGATACAGTCCAGGGAAACCCGGCAAGCGAAGCCGGGCCATAAAATTGCCCGGCCGGTCTTCCGGTCCGATCCCCAGAACAGGGCTTCTTTTCGATATGAGCCTACATACCCCCGTTTTCACTGAGAAACGCCCTCCAAAAGCGTCTATGAGCGTTTTTCAATCGGCACCAAAATGCTCCGATTGCCTTAAATCGAGAAGAAATTGGTTTTTCTGAAAAAGTGTGTTACAATGTACTGTTTTTTGCACGTATTTCCGGAAATGATCCCCCGGAATGGGCAATCCGGGGCCGCAAAGGGCCCGGATTAGGGGGTGGGGGATGAGGGGTTTACGGGAGGGGTGATACGTCGGGAAAGAGGGAGAAAATCACCCTTTACGATTGCTTTAGTACAACCATCCCTGCAGGATCCCGGGTGAGTATGCTGGAAATATTGTGGTAGAACGTGCGGGAAAAATTTTTTTATGGATTTTTATGAATTATTTTTGACTTTGCAGGAAAAAATTTGGAAATTTTTTTACGGTAATTTTTTCCGGAAAGATGCGATGCCTCACGCGCAAAACGCCGTACCGGGTTTTGCGTTACGGGATTACCTGTAACTCCGGTGCGAAACCGGAGCCTTCCCGGCAAGGTCCCGACAATGTGGCAGCCCCCGGACCATTGAAGCCGGGCAGGAGGTAGCAGGCAGCAGTGATAAAATCAGGCAGTTATTCATCCGGTATCCGGAGGCCCAACCTGTATTCCTTTAAAAATTCTGAATGAATTGAACCAACAACCGACATCATTGATCATGTTCGAGTACTTTAATATCAAAGCGAATAATGGAGAATCATGACTTCAGAGCCTCCAAATTATTTATCCGGAACAACATCCTTTGAGGAAAAATATCCCCAGATAGCAGGAATCTCAATTTCAATAACTGAAACGAAATCCGGAATGAGAAAAGAATATTGTCAGGCAGGTTATTCTGACATAAAAAAAGTTCCCGGAATACATCCCTGCAGTAATCCAAGGTGCAAAGAGGGAGGGTTGGATATTAATCGTATTATTAGCGATATGGTGGCAAAAGATCAATCAAATCACAAAATCAATCTCCGTTCATGCATCGGGTATACCACACTCCCGAGAGGAAATTCACCTGGTACCCCATGTACTAACGATTTTACTGCCACCGTCAAAATTACCTACAGGGATAGTGCCGAGCCGCCATCATCCACGTAAAAAATATAAAGCACAGCATTTTTTCGGGATCCTGGTTGGGGTCGTGTGCCAGAAATGTCTTGGTGGGATTTGTAGAAATTTTTCCGGTAATTTTTCCCGGGACGATATGATGCCTCACGCGCAAAACGTCCCGTCGGGTTTTGCGCTACGCACTTACCTGTTCTCCGGTGCGAAAAAGAAATTTGCCCCGTGAGCACCTGATGAGGCGTCTGAGCGAACCCGAAGAGGTGGGCTCGCTCACATCTTTGATGGGGGCTGATGCCCCAATACTCCCAATCTTCCGTTCATTTTTTCACTACCCCCCTCTCAAAAATTTTCAGGGAGACCCCCCTTCAAAACCCTCGAGCCGATCAACCAACCCCCTCAAAAAATTTTCAAGGGCCCCCCTCTTGAAAATTGCGAACCAATAAAGCGGATCCTGCTCATTTTTTTCAAGGAACCCCTCCACAAAAAATTTTGAGGGGTTCCCTCTTGAAAAAGTTAACCGGATCCATATAATCGTAAAAATCAAAACTCTAGCTTTGAGGGGAAAAATCTTGCAAAGCAACCGGATCCCGCCCGGTTTTTTCCGGCAGATTCTTCTTAAAATTTTTTTATGGGTTTTTTATCAGGTTGCCGAAAAAATTCGAAAATTTTTACGGAAAATTTTTCTGGCAGGATGCGATGCCTCACGCGCAAAACGCCTCGTCGGGTTTTGCGCTGCGCACCTACCTGTACTCCAGCGCGAAAAAGAAATTTGTCCAGCGAGCGTCCGGCGATGCGTGAGAGCGATTCCCTGCGGAGCTGGGAGGGGGTGGAATCGCAATTGTATGGAAGCCACAAAGCATTTTTTCACTGTTCATTTGATGAATTAATATATTTAAAAAAACCAAGAACCGCCTTCGCTCTTCCCCTCAAAACTCACAAAAGAAGTGCGCCGACCGGGACTCGAACCCGGGTTTAGGCGTTGGCAACGCCTAGTGATAACCACTACACTATCGGCGCAGTGTGCTCTACAATGTGAGCATTCAAACGATTTAAGTATATCGAACCGCAGGGTGCCGGTTCCGGCAAATACCGGCGGATAATGATATGTTCTCTGTCCCGAAACCGGGAGACTGCCGGCAGTGTCCGGACCGGTTTTCTGTTCTGGCATGGTTTGGCGGCAGCAAATACAACATCTTAATGTAACGTAATCGCCCTAAATAGTAACAGATGATCCCTCTCTTCGTGGATTGTTCAGGCCGGCGTATCCTTATCTTCGGAGGGGGGGATGTGGCAGCACGGAAATATGCGTATTTTTCCGGCAAAGCCGACGTGACGGTTGTGAGCCGCTCCTTCTCATCCCCGGTCTCTCCCATGCTCGCATGCCGTAATGAGCTCGATACCCGGAGCGTTTCTGACGAGGTCCTGTCAGCCATGCTTGACGGTGCATTCCTCGTCATTGCCGCGCTCTCGGACCCGGAAGAGAACAACCGCATCGGCAGGATCTGCGCCGAAAAGAAGATCCTTTTCAACAATGCCGATGGGGAGACCGGAGACGTTATCCTGCCCTCCGTAACCCGGGGAAAGAACTACACCCTCGCTATCAGCACCGGGGGATCCAGCCCGGCCATATCCCGCTTTATCCGGGAACATATCGAACAGGATTACCCGGCACTGGATGCAATGATCGGACTGCAGCAGCACCTCCGGGACATGCTCAAAGAGACCGAACCTGACCAGAAGAAAAGATCCGCGATCCTCCATGCCGTCCTTGACGATCCCGCAGTCTGGGAAATGCTCAAGGAAGACCCGGAGAGAGCCGTAAAAGATGTTATCGCGAGGTATATCCATGGATGAAACCGCACGAGTCCCGATAGCAATCGCCGGCGTCAGCCACCACACCGCCAACGTGACTGCCCTTGAAGCCTTCCGTTTCTCCGGTGAACCGGAATTTCTTGAAGCAGCCCGAGGGCACTTTCCGGGTGCTATCCTCCTCCAGACCTGTAACCGTGTGGAAGTCCTTGTTGAAGGCACGGAGGATGAGCTCCGTACATTCCTTACCGGCCAGGGCCGGAGCGGGTTCTTCGTTCACCAGGGCACCGGGGCACTCCGCCACCTCTTCAGTCTTGCATCCGGCATAGACTCGATGATAGTCGGCGAAGACCAGATCATCGGGCAGCTCAGAAAAGCGCTCTCGGATGCCCAGGAAGCCGGGACGGCCGGGACGTTCCTTGAGCTCTGTATCAACAAGGCCATCCATGTCGGCATCGAAGTCCGCCGGAGAACTTCCATCAACCGGGGATCGGTCTCGGTCGGGTCTGCCGCCGTTCAGCTGGCAGAAGCCGAGATCGGGAGTCTCGAGGGCCGGCATATCCTGGTTGTAGGCAGCGGCGAGATGGGACTCCTTGTCGCCCAGGCCCTTGCAGCCAAGAAACTCACCGCAATGTACGTGGCGAACCGGACCTATGGCCGGGCTGTCATCCTTGCCGATAAGATCGGGGGAAAAGCCGTGCGAATGTCCGAACTCTACCATTACATCACGCTCTCGGATGTCGTGATCTCCTGCACGTCCGCCCCCCACCCGGTCATTCACCGCCAGGACCTTGGACGGGCCATGAAAGACCGGTGCTGGCCCGTGGAAGGGCATCCCCGTCCGCTCATCCTGATCGATATTGCCCAGCCCCGTGATGTCGAGGAAGGGGCAGATACCGTTGACGGTGTCCGCCTGTTCACCATCGACAACCTTCGCTCGGTCAACGAACAGACCATGAGCTCCCGGAAAGCCGAGGCTGAGCGGGCTCATGCATTTGTTGAGGAAGAACTCCAGATCTTCCTCCGGCACATGAACCGTAAAAATGCAGATGCAGCACTTGCCGCCCTGCATACCTGGGCCGAGGGTGTCCGCTCCCGCGAACGGGACCGGGCGCTCTCCCGCCTCGGCAACGCGGATCCCCGGACCATCGAGATCGTTGACGACCTGACCCGTGTCCTGTCCAAAAAACTGCTCACCGATGCTACCTTCTCCATCCGTGCCAGTGCAGAGGATGGCGATCTTGCATCAGCTGAAGCACTTCTCCTGGCACTGACCCAGGGTGAACGTATACGAAACGACCCGGTCAAACGGGACTGATGCACCGGGTTCACGCGGACAGTGCCGGGTGCGTCAGAGTTTAATCTCCTGTGAAAATCCAACGATTCTGGTCGTATAAAAAATGACCCTCCCTTCATTGGGATTGCCGGCGTTGCTTTTGTCACTAAGGGGAATCTCCCCTCGCATATCAGGAAAAAGAAGTTTCAGGGAATCTTTGCATACGCTTTTTCGGCAAGTGCTGTAATGGCCTGGGTGTCAGCACCGGGACCGGTCATCCTGATGACCTCAAAGACGTTCCCCTTCGAGATGATCATCTCAGCAACATCCGTTTTTAACTCGGCCGATACATCGTGGTGCTCGGATCCGGTAACAAGCGGGTTGACATTCGTGGGCTTGATGTACAATCCCGCGGGTGCCTTGCCCAGGAATCCCCGGCTCGTTGCACCAATGGTTCCTGGCGTAAGATTGGCGTATGTCAGGTCAGTATCGGCTCTGTCCTGTTTATCGGACATAGCAATCAGGTCAGGGATTGTGGCAGAAGGATAGAGGGCAATTGACTGGACGATCTGACCCGGGACACCGTTGGCACCGGCAGGGCCGGTGTACCTGACCGTGTACCCTCCCTGCCACCCGAGATCGCGGGCAAGGGTCCCGACATCGGCAGGGTTCTTGGCCGCCTGTGATGTCAGGGTGAAGTTCGACGGTACATCGGACGGGGTCAGGGCGAGCGTTGCCAAGTCGACGGTTGGTACTGCCTGGCCGGTGGCTGGCGACGCGGGCGTTGCACGTGACTGGGTACATCCTGCACCAAGGATTGCTGCACAGAGTGCAAGGGAGAGTATGGTAAAGAGAAGAGCCTTCATAGGTAACGATCGTGCAATCACGGTTTAAAAGGATTCTTATTTTATCTGGTACAGGGTGCCGGGACGCAGGAAGAATCGACCCGGCCAGGCCCGGATATTAACGGTGGTGATCGCTGCCCCGTGCACAGAAATACATTGCCGCAGGGTTCTTTAACGGGCGTGACGGGCATTCCGGGCAATGACAGCCTTTCCGGTCAAAGGTGCAGTCCGGCGTCTTCCCTTTTACGCAGAACATAAGTTCCTCATTCGCTCTCATGCATTCATTGTAACTGGGGCATGGTTCGCAGATACACCCTCCCCTGGTTTCGCGGCTGATCTTTTTCCGGTCCGGCATTTTGACACCTCTTTTTGTGATATCAGGATCGACAACCAGAATATCGCATGTCACGGATAATGAATCCATGCCTGCCACCGGGTCCCAAAAAAACCCGGATTCGCCACACATTCCCGCAGGTAATACGAACCCATTATTTTGTTCAACACGGTACAACGATACTGTAGAACTAAATACCATAAATTTTCAAAATGTATTCATCCAGACAGCAGGACATTGTGGTGCACCGTGTTTCCCGAACGACGAATGAGACGAAGAAGGACCAAGCATATCCAGCCCCTTCTGCGCGAGGTCACGCTCTCGAAAAATGACCTGATTGCCCCCCTTTTTGTGGATGAGACCCTGACGGCACCCCGGCCAATCGACGCCATGCCCGGCCAGTTCAGGTACCCCATAACCGGGATAGCGGCAGTTGCACAGGGCCTGTGGCAGCAGGGGATCCGTGCGGTCCTCCTCTTTGGTATTCCCCGTGAAAAAGATGCCGAAGGCCGCTCATCGTATCACCCGGAAGGAGTTGTGCAACAGGCGGTGCGGAGGATCAAGGCAGAAGTGAAGGATATGGTCGTGATAACCGATGTCTGCGCCTGCGAGTACACGGATCACGGGCACTGCGGGATTGTCGGCGAGACCCGGAACGGTCCCGACCTTCTCAACGATCCCTCGCTTGAACTGATGAACCGGATCGCGATCAGCCATGCCCGGAGCGGGGCTGACATCGTTGCACCGTCCTGCATGCTTGACGGCATGGTCGGCTCTCTCCGTGCCGCTCTCGATGACGAGGGGTTCGAAGAGGTGCTCATCATGTCCTATTCCACCAAGTTCGCGTCGGTGCTGTACGGGCCGTTCCGCGAAGCCGCGGATTCGGGTTTCTCGTTTGGCGATCGGTCCACGTACCAGATCCATCCCGGCAACCGCCAGGAGGCGATCCTGGAATCCCAGATGGATGCGGATGAGGGTGCCGATATCCTGATGGTCAAACCCGCAACCTTCTACCTGGACATTCTCGCAGAAGTCTCCGCACTTGGACTGCCAACCGCAGCGTACCAGGTGAGCGGGGAATATTCCATGATCAAAAGTGCGGCATCAAACGGCTGGCTTCGTGAGAAAGAGACTGCGCTTGAAAGCCTGACCTGCATCAAGCGTGCAGGGGCAGACCTGATCATCACGTATTTTGCAGCAGATGCGGCAAGGTGGCTCGATGAAGAATAACTCGAGCGAAAACCTGTTCGCGCTTGCAAAAACCCTCATGCCCGGCGGTGTCAGCAGCCCGGTACGGGCCATCAAGCCATATCCCTTTTACACGGCATATGCCTCCGGCTCCTGCCTGACCACGGTTGACGGGACAACCCTTCTTGACTGCTGCATGGCATACGGCCCCCTCATCCTTGGCCACGCACACCCGAAGATCCGTGAGTCGGTTACGAGCCAGCTCGAGAACGGCTGGCTCTATGGCACGCCTTCCCCGCTCGAACCGGCGTTTGCGAAGATGATCACTGCTGATCACCCGGGAATGGACATGGTCCGGTTTGTGTCGAGCGGCTCCGAAGCCACGATGGCCGCGATCCGGCTCGCCCGCGGGTTTACGAAAAAATCCGACATCGTGAAGATCGAGGGTGGTTTCCATGGTGCCCATGATGCTGTGCTCGTGAAGGCCGGTTCCGGCGCAACTACGACCGGTGTCCCCGATTCGGCGGGAGTGCTCGCAGATCTCGTGGCCCACACCCGTCAGGTGCCCTACAATGATGCCGAAGCGCTCGAAACCCTGCTCTCCACCCACCAGGATGTGGCGGCCCTCATTATCGAGCCGGTGCTCGGAAATATCGGGCCGGTGCTGCCGGAGAACAATTACCTCCATGATATCCGCGAGATCACAAAAACCCATGATGTCCTCCTTATTTTCGATGAAGTTATCACGGGCTACCGTCTCGGGATTGGCGGCGCCCAGGTAAAATACAGCGTGAGACCCGATCTCACAACACTCGGCAAAATCATTGGAGGCGGTCTCCCCATAGGCGCCTTTGGAGGCCGGCGCGAGATCATGGAACAGGTCTCCCCTCAGGGCCCGGTCTACCAGGCGGGTACCTTCTCGGGAAACCCCCTCTCACTCACGGCCGGTATTGCAACAATCTCCTGGCTGCACGACCACACCTCCCTTTACCAGAACCTTGACGAAAAAGGTCGGGCTCTCGAAGAGTCAATTGCTGAAAAGGCCGGCGGCTCCTATGTCAGGGCCGGGTCCATGTTCAAGTATTTCTTCCGGGTATCCCCTCCGAAAAACTACCGGGAGGTCAAGGAATGCGATACCGGATCTTTTGGCCGGTTCTGGAAGAAGATGCTTGACGCAGGGATCTTTTTGCCACCTTCCCAGTTTGAGACCAACTTCCTTTCAGCAGCGCACAGCGATGACGACATAACCAGACTTGCACAGGCGTACACACAATGTCGATAACCATCGGAACCCGGGGCAGCAAGCTTGCCCTGGCACAAACCAGCACGGTCTGTAAAAAACTCGAAGCTCTTGGTATCGAAGTAAAAACCGTCATCATCAACACCCTGGGCGACACCTCCACGCAGGTCCCGCTTCACGAGATCGGTGGCCAGGGTGTTTTTGTCCGGGCTCTCGACGATGCAATCCTCGCGGGGACGATCGACTGTGCGGTGCACAGCATGAAAGATATCCCGGCCTATCGCCCGAGCGGGCTGTTCACTTCGGCAATCCTCAAACGGGATTCGGCGGCGGATTACCTGGCACACAACGGCTCGATTAGCAGGGTCAGGATCATCGGCACCTCCAGCACCCGGCGCAGGGCTCAGCTCCTCCGCCATGACCCGGATATCTCGATTAAAGACCTGCGGGGGAACGTTGACACGAGGCTGCGGAAGCTGAATGCCGGAGACTACGACGGCATCATGCTCGCGGAAGCCGGCCTGACGAGGCTCGGGCTCCGGGTCCCGGGCGAGCGCTTCCCTGCCGAAAAGTTCGTCCCGTCGCCAAACCAGGGGACAATTGCTGTTGTAAGCCGGGCCGATCCGTCCCTCATGGAGGTACTATCGGCGATTGACCACCCGCAGACCCGCACAGATGTCATGTATGAGCGTGCGGTCATGGAGAAACTGGGCGGCGGCTGTTTCACGCCGCTTGGCATTTACTGCCGGTCCGGGCACCTAATCGCTGAAGTGCTCTCCCTTGACGGCCAGCAGACCGAACGGATCGAAGCGGATCTCAAAACCATTGATGAGGCGCGTGAACTGGGCCGGCAGCTGCATGGCAGGGCAAAAGGACTGATCGATGAGGCATACAGGAAACTGGGGATCTCCAATGAACGGTAAAGTGTATCTGGTAGGTTCCGGTCCCGGCGCGGAAGGTCTCTTAACGCAGCGGGGCAGGGCAATAATCGACAGGGCGGATGTGGTACTCTTCGACCAGCTCCCCGGTGAGGAGATCCTCTCAACGCTTCCTGCCCGTGCAGAGAAGATCGACTGCGGGAAATTCGGTGGGAAACACAATCTCGAACAGGACGAGATAGAGGCACTGATGGTGGACCGGGCAAAGCAGGGAAAGACGGTCGTGCGGCTCAAGGGCGGCGACCCGTTCCTGTTCGGCCGGGGCGGGGAGGAGCTCGAGACTGTCCGGGCCGAAGGTATCCCGGTCGAGATGGTGCCGGGTATCTCCAGTGCACTTGCCGTCCCGGCATCGATGGGCATCCCGCTGACGCACCGGAAGTATGCATCGCAGGTGACCATCCTGACCGGTAACGAGGATCCGACCAAGCCCGAACCGGCTCTTGACTGGAAACTGCTGGCACAGCTGCGGGGAACGATCGTTATCCTTATGGGAGTTGCCAACATTGGGAAGATTGCTGCGGTGCTTGTGCAGAACGGCAAGGACGGATCGACTCCTGTCGCGATCATAGAACGCGGCCTGCGCAAAGATCGCCTTGTAACGACCGGGACCCTTGAGACCATAGCAGATGTGGCAAAATCTGCCGGGGTCAAACCGCCGGCCGTGATTGTAATCGGCGATGTCGTGAACCTGTATGATGCCGGATTGCCGGACCTGATACCCTATGAGAGCTGAATCAACGATGCTTGAGTATATCGAAAAATTTGAAAAGATCATTTATGCGGCAATTATTGTCATGCTCATGGTTGTGCTGGTTGCGGCGATGTTCGATCTGGTCGTGCTCCTCGTGAAGTTCCTGTGGGAAGAATCGCCCCTCCTTCTTGAGGCTAAAGAGATGATTGCCCTTCTCGGTGCATTCCTGCTGGTGCTCATCGGCGTCGAGCTGCTCGATACGATCAAGGCATACTTCAAGGAGAACACGATTCACGTGGAGATCGTTGTCCTGCTGGCCATCATTGCCGTGTCCCGGAAAGTGCTCCTGATCGACCCGACCGGTATGACCGCTTTTGATTATGGTTTCGAACTCATCAGCATCGGCGTGATCATCATAGGTCTCTCTGCCGGGTACTACCTGATTAAAAAAGCGGGTATTGTCATCTCTCCTGATGGAATCAAAAAGGCGGAATAACGGGTCACTCTTTTTATTCCGGGATACTTCCCCGGGTTCCCCCGGAATGAATATGATCCGGTTTTGCCTGGTGCCCGATCACCAATAAGAAAAAGAAAGAGAACAGATCCGGTAGTATGGCAGGGCATGCGGGAGGTCCCCGCAACAATATTCAGTATCCGGATCCATCCATTCCCTCTGGCCAGTTCCCGATTTTTTCCCTCATGGAATCCGATGTTATTCCTGCAGCCCGGCTCTACACGGACGTTTTCCTGGTTGACGAACCCACTTCCCGGCGCCATGCCCTGGACCCTGCCCGCTTCTTTCCCTATGCACAGATCTATGTCAGGTCTCTCGCTGGCAGGGACCTCAGTTTTCTTGCACGCGAACAACGGACGGGTGAACCTGCCGGGTTCATCTTCTCCTTTGACTTGACCCATGATCCTGCATCCGAAGGGTCGGAGATGGCTGCGTTCATCTCCCATTTCCGTGAGGCTGTAGCCATGATCGACGAGCTCGAAGGACGCTTCCTCTGCCCAAAAGAGACCCGGCCCGGCGTTACACTGCACATATTCCAGATCGGGGTTGACCGGAAGTTCCGGAGAAACGGGATTGCCCGGGACCTGATATGTCATCTGCTCGCCAATGCAAAGGAACACGGGTTCCGGCAGGTTATTGCCGATTGCACCAATCAGGCGTCCCGGCAGGCTTTCCTGCATTGCGGTTTTTCCGAGCAGGGCTTTTCGTCTTATGAAACATTCAGCATGGACGGCAGGCGGTTTTTTGCCGGGCTTGAAGGAGGCATATCCCTGATGGTGAGGGATATCTGACCGGCCTGTTCCGGTCGTATAATCGGAGATCCCCCGGAAATGTACTGCTGGTTTCAGGCAGGGGTTACGTTGTTACCGGAGGTGTCTTTTTCATTTCCTGCTGTTTCCGGACCGCCATTCCTGCAAGATACCCGGTTGAGAATGCAGCCTGGAGATTGTACCCGCCGGTATCCCCGTCCACGTCCAGCACTTCGCCGGCAAAGAATAGGCCCGGAACGATCTTTGATTCCATGGTCTTCTGGTTCACGCCCTCGAGTGCAACACCGCCACGGGTCACCATGGCAATGGAAAAACCGCCCATTTCCGCTACGGTTAGCGGGAACTCCGTGCAGTTCGTCACCAGGAATGAACGCTGGCTTGCTGAGAAGTGGGCGCACTTGAGATCTTCTTCAATTCCCGTGAATTTCAGCAGTTTCCGGTTCAGCCTTTCAGGGATCGGGTACTTCGCGAGGATCGTGCTCACCTGCCAGCCGGGATTCTCTGACGCTCTTTTTGCAAGGTCAGCGGCAAATTCCTCCCGCCGCATCGTGCCGGCAAACGAGAGCCGTATTACATCACCGGGCCGGATATCCCGCGAGGCATCCAGGATGCCTGGTCCTGACAGGCCGAGGTGAGTGAACAGGACATCGCCGTTCTGATCAGTGTGTTTTTTGCCGTCCCGCCAGACCGAAAAGTGCATCCGCTCAAAGGAGATCCCTGCGAGCGCCGCGAACGGGAACGGCCGGATCAGGAGAGGGGTTAAGGCAGGGGCAATCTCTGTCACCGGCTGGCCGAGTGCTGCAGCTAATCGGTACCCGTCTCCGGTTGTCCCGCACTTCGGGTACGATGCACCCCCCGTGGTGATGATGACCGTGGCAGCCCGGTACATTGCATCCGGAGTTGTAACTGTAAACAGTCCGCCGGTATGGGCGATCTCTGTGACCGGCTCGCTGCACCGGATGGTCACACCCTGTTTCCTGCATTCGGAAAGCAGGATCTCAAGTACATCCCCGGACTGCCGTGTCTCCGGGAAGATCTTCCCGTTCTCTTCTGTCATCAGCGGAAGACCGCGGCTCTCGAAAAAATCAATAAGATTCCTGTTCGTGAACGACAGGAGGGTCGGCTTTAAAAATTTCCCATGATCGCCGTAATGGGTAAGGAACTCACGGATCTCCCCGTCGTGCGTGAGATTACACTGCCCGGACCCGGACAGCAGGAGCTTGGCACCCGGCTCCGCATTCTTCTCAAGAACAAGGACCCTGCAGCCGGCAGCAGCTGCATGGATTGCCGAGAAAAGGCCCGCAGGCCCGGCGCCTATGACGATACATTCCGCGTTTTCCATAAAAAGCCCCTCTTACAGATCAATGCCGGTGCATCCCAGATGAATTATTCTGTTCCCGGGAAAAACTGAAAATAAAAAATTTGCAGAGCAGGATTTTCATTGCTGCGGTATCTCGTGGTATCTGATTGTCAGGATTTATTCTGAAATTGTCTGTCCATTCTGCCATGCACGATGAAAGCATTAAGTCCGTCCCGTCTTATATCGCATATCAGATGCCAACCGGTCCAAAAATCGCGGGAAAGAGCCCCGAGGATGAGGATATTGTGTCGGACTATGAGCTGAGATACCGCAGGATGGCAGAGAACATCCTCCTTGGAATGTTCCAGATCACGTATGGCCCGGACAGCCGGATCCTCTCGGCAAATCCTGTCATGGCCCGGATGCTTGGCTACGAACGGCCGGAGGATATTATCGGCAGACCTGCAAACGATCTCTTTATCCGGTCTGCAGAGTTCGATGAGCTTGTGGCGGATCTCGTCAGTCAGGGATCCGTTGCCGGCCGCGAGATACGTTTAAGGCGGAAAGAGGGCGCAGAGATATGGATCTCGGTCCAAGCCTGGAAACTGGGAATAACCCCCGATAAGCTCATCGTGATCGAAGGTTTCGTTGCGGATGTCACCGAGCAGCGGGTATTCGAACAGGAAATGCATTACCATGAATCTGAACTGAACCGGTATGCCCTTGCACTCTCGCTTTCCAACAGGAAACTCAATCTTCTCTCCAGTATCACCCGGCACGATATCCTCAACAATCTGACGGGTCTCCGGGGTTATCTGGATCTGATGAAAGAGGAATTTACCGATACTGCTCTCCGGGAATATCTCACCGCACAGGAAGAGATTATTGAAACTATCACGGAACAAATCCAGTTCACCCGGGACTACCAGGATCTCGGTGTCGAAACCCCGCAATGGTTTGACACAAACGAGGTCATCCTGATGGCAGCGGCGACGCTCCCTCTTCCCCCGGTAACCCTGACGGTCGAGACCGGTGATCTGTGGATCTATGCAGACCCGATGCTCGGGAAGGTTTTTTACAATCTCCTCGAGAATGCACTCCGTCACGGAGGGAAACTGACCCGGATCTGCTTCCGGACGGAAGTATCCGGCGATAGTGCCCGGATTCTATGCGAGGATGACGGCACCGGCATTCTCGCACAGTTCAAGGAAGCGATATTTGTCCGCAAGCACTTTAAAAATACCGGTTTTGGCCTCTTCCTCTCCCGGGATATACTGGGCATAACCGGCCTCTCAATCCGGGAAAAAGGGGAACCAGGCAAAGGTGCGCGGTTTGTTATTACCGTACCAGTGGGATCGTTCCGGGTCGGGCACGGGGCCGGGTAAAGGAAGTCGGCCTGCCGGACCGCATCCGGGAAAAATGTGCGTTCTCTTAAGCGTGGTGCCCTTTTGCCCGTCGGCGCAGCGCCTCTGCGTAATGGTGACGCAGCTCGGCAGTCTCTTCGGGAGAAAAATCTGTTTTTTTGGTGGAATGGAGATGTTTTTCCATCTCTTTTACGATATGTTCTGCCTCATGAAAATCCACAACTTCGAGGTAAGCCGGGGACTTGTTCACCTCGTGAGCATGGCCACACTGCGGGCAGAGTTTCCAGCGTTGGAAACGGTCCACGTACGAAAACTTCCTGCATCCCGGGCACCGGATGATGAGGTACATGGTAATCAGGTGATGCGTGTTATCCTCTTAAAAATATATCGCAGGGTGGTAAAAATCAGAGAGCCGGTATTGTTCCCCCAAAAAAATCCGGCTATCCTGGACTATTGCTATTGCGATTAATACGAAACCCCTATATTATCCGTTCATCTGATAGAGATGTTATCATGGAACAGATTCAGGTCACGGGAGTGCGGGGACTTCCCCTCATCCATGCTGGTGACAATATCGCGGCACTGGTCTGTGAGAAAGTGCCGGTACAGGATGGGGACATTCTCTGCATAGCCTCGACAATTTACTCCAAAGCCAAGGGCTACACAAAGAAGTTGTCCGCCATCACGCCATCGGAACGTGCAGTGCGGCTTGGTAAAATGAACGGCGAGGATCCGCGCTTTGTGCAGGCCGTGCTGGATGCATCCACCGATATCATCATGGAGCACCCTTTCATCCTATCAGAGCTCTCGTTCGGCCATATCGGTGTGCGGGCCGGGGTCGACCAGTCAAATATCGAAGACGGGATGGTCATCTTCCTTCCCCCCGACCCGATGAAATCTGCAGAAGAGATGCGGCATGAGATAAAAAAGATTAGCGGGAAAGATGTCGGGGTTATCATCACCGACACCTGCGGCAGATCCTTCCGTCGGGGCCAGACCGGCAATGCCATCGGCTGGAGCGGGTTTCCCGCAATCCGCGATTTCCGGGGCGATACCGATCTCTTCGGCCACGTGCTTAAGATAACCGAAGAAGCCGTTGTCGATGAGATCGCCGGCTTCTCCAACTTCGTGATGGGGGAAAGCAACAACGGGGTCCCGGCGGTTATCTTCCACAACTGCGGCAGATGGGCGGGCCACGATAACCTCTACTTCAGGAGCGACGAGGATATCACCAAGCGTGTCCTGAAGAAGACTGCATTTGAATAATACTATTTTTAAAACTGAAAAAAATTATGCGTGGGTCGAGAATACAAAATTCAGGACTAAAATGACGATACCGATTGCTGCCGCGACTACCATGACCGTGATCGGGCTGATATGAACTGCCCGACGGTCCTCGCTCTCGTAATAATTGACGAGACCTGCTGAGGAGAGTAATCTTCCACCTTGCTTCTTTGCCATGCAAATATATTTCGTTTCTCGATATATAAAAGAGAGTTACGCCTTATGAAAAGCAACGAGCAGACTTTCTCCGGACAAGCTCTCCTGGAAGAAGATCTCACTTTTTCACCGGTCGACATTTTCATCCGTGACGGGATAATTACCGCCATTGAAGAGAATCCGGATGCCCCTCCGACCATTATCTGCCCTGCACTTTTTGATGCCCATACGCATCTTGGCGACACCATCGCCATGGATTGCGGTGCGACCGGCGATCTGGCCTCGCTTGTTACACCCCCCGATGGCCTGAAACACCGGCTTCTTGCCGCAGCAACGCGCCCGGAGCTTATAGCTGGCATGCGGGCAAGCCTTGAGGGCATGGCTCGGTCCGGCATTGCCGGATGTGCCGATTTCCGGGAAGGGGGCCGTGAGGGCGTTATCGCCCTGAGTGAAGCGTCATGGTGTCTCCCGGTCACGCCCCTGGTATTCGGGCGCGATGGCGGGGAGATGATCGCGGATGGTCTTGGGATCAGCAGTACCCGGGATGTTCATGATGTTGAACGGCAAGTGCAGGATGCCAGAAGAGCAGGAAAACTCATTGCGTTTCATGCCGGCGAGCGTGATCCGGGTGACGTGGATGCAGCCCTTGCCTTCGATCCCGATCTTATCATACACGCCACCCATGCAACAAAAAAACAACTCCGTCACTGTGCTGACCACGAAATCCCCATCGCGGTCTGCCCCCGGTCAAACTGGATTCTTGGTGTTGCCGGCACCCCCCGCCATCCCCCGCTCCGGCTTATGCAGGAATGCGGCTGCCGGATCCTGCTCGGGACGGACAATGTCATGTTCGTTCCCCCGGATCTTTTCTCCGAGATGGCGTTCGTATCGACCCTGTACGGGCTTGAACCCCGTGAAATCCTCCGGTCGGCGGTCTCCGGATCAGAACTTACCGGTAACGCGTATTACATCCGGCCGGGTGCACCAGCAAACCTGTTTGAGATTGGTTTTCTGGAATCTGCCCTCCGATTCTCGCGCGATCCTCTTGCAACGCTGGTGAAACGGGCGATTTTTGCCAATATTGGCAAAAATGTTTTTAATTCAAAACTCAAATAAAAAAGGCATGTTTGTTTTGGGTGATGACCATGTTTAATACAATACTTGTTGCGATAGATGGCTCGGAGACAAGCCAGCGCGCATTCGACAAGGCTGTCGAGATAGCAAAGGCCGGAAATGCGAATCTCCATGCAGCCTATGTTGTTGAGACGGGTTTGTTCTCATCCCTTCCTGCAGATAATACTGTCGAGATAATGTATAACGTTCTCCAGAAGGAGGCAAAAATCGTTATCGATGCGGCAAAAGTCAAGGCAGCTGCAAAAGGTGTTCCCTTTACGGCGCACATCAAGTCCGGCCATGCGGGAAGCGAAGTCATTACCCTGTCAGAAAAAATCAATGCTGACCTGATCGTTGTTGGTTCTCATGGCAAGAGCCAGACCGACCGGCTCCTGATTGGCAGTGTAAGCACATTTGTTGTCACCCATAGTACGGTTTCAACCCTGGTGGTGAGATCATAACAGAACAGATTGTCAAGGACTACATGACATCAGATGTGGTTCACGTAGAGATCCCGGGCAACCGCGATGATGTCTTAAAAATTCTCAAGCGTACGGGAATATCCGGTGTCCCGGTGATCAAGAACAAGAAGATTGTCGGTATCATCACCCGGAAAGACCTGCTCTCCAAGCCGGAAGAGACCCAGCTGGGCCTCCTCATGACGGCAAAACCGGTCACCATCGAGCCGGACATGGAACTCCGCGAGGCAGCCCGGATCCTCATAACCCAGAGGATCCGCAGGCTTCCCGTTGTTGAGGATGGTCACCTGGTCGGTCTCCTGTCAGTTGCTGATGTCATTTCCGGTCTTGCCCAACTCAAGATCCGCGAAGAGGTTAAGGACAAGTACACCAGCAGGACTTTTGCTCTCTGGGAAGAGACGCCCCTTCCGGTCGTTGGCAGGGTCATGGAGATATCCGGCGTCGATGCAATCCCGATCCTTGATGCGGAGAACAAGCTCCAGGGGATCATCTCGGAACGCGATCTTATCCGGAACTCCAGCATAGAGGACAGCGTGGGTGTCTCCGACTTCTCCAATGGTACCGATGACGATGAGTGGACTTGGGAGAGTATCCGCGATAACCATACCATCAGTTTCGGTATCTCCCGCGTCCAGCTCCCCAACCGCCCGGTGAAGCTCGCCATGGTCAAGAACGTGGTTGCAGTCCCGCAGAATGCCGAAGTGAGCGAGTGCGCCCTCAAGATGAAGCGGTCCCGCGTGGACCAGCTGCCGGTCATCAATGGCGACAAGAAACTGGTCTCCATGCTGTATGACCGGGAACTGATCCGGGCAATGTGCCATGAAGGGTCTGAATAAAAACCTTTAAATTTCAATCTATCATCTAATACTTTAAAGCGCTTTTAACAAATTTCTGGCGTTTATTTATTTTTAGGGTGTTACTATGCCTGAACAGTTACAGGAGTCCATGAAGGGGACAACAACCATCGGTATTGTTTTTGCCGGGGGTGTAATCCTTGCAACCGAGAAGCGGGCGACCATGGGCTACATGATCGCAAGCAAGAAAGCAAAGAAAGTCTACCAGGTGGCAGAAAGAATCGGTATGACCACGGCAGGAGGAGTTGGCGATGCCCAGCAGCTCGCCCGTATCCTCACGGTCGAGTGCAACCTCTACCAGATCCGCAGGTCCCGCCCCATTACCGTCGGGGCAACGGCGACCCTGCTCTCCAACTATCTCAACCAGAACCGCTATTTCCCCTATTACGTCCAGCTCCTCGTTGGCGGCATTGACGAGAAGGGCCCGGGTGTTTATTCGGTCGATGCAATGGGTGGAGCTACAAAGGAAGAAGAGGTTGTTGCAACGGGCTCCGGCTCGCCAATGGCATACGGTGTACTCGAGGACCGGTTCCGGTCCAATATGAGCGAGGACGAGGCCATCGAACTTGCGGTTCGCGGCCTCAAATCAGCAATGAAACGCGATGCCGGATCCGGTGAAGGGATCCACATTGTTGTAATCACAAAAGACAAGTACGAGGTGCAGAGCGAAGATATTGTGAAAAAGTATCTCGCAAAGACTTCTGCTTAACTTTTTTTAGGACGATTTTTTCATGCAAATAGAAGAACGGCTCAAAGAGCTAAAAGACAAGATCAACGAGAAAGTTCCCCGTGGCATAACGGTGACACAGGTCGAATTCGAAGGACCCGAACTCGTTATTTATACTGACGACCCGAAAAGGTTTGCTGATGAGGCCGACCTGATAAAGATCCTTGCCCGCGACCTGCGCAAAAGGATTGTTGTGCGCCCGACCATCCTTGAGGATCCTGAGAAGGCCTACAATGATATCAAGGCCGTTGTCCCGGAGACTGCCGGCATAACGGATATCTTTTTTGATGCAGATACCGGCGAAGTTCTCATCGAGGCTGAAAAACCTGGTGTCGTCATCGGCAAGAACGGGATGACCCTGCGGGATATCACCCGGCACATCGGCTGGACCCCGAAAGTAGTACGGACGCCTCCGATTGAGAGCAGCACGGTCAAGCAGGTCCGGCAGTACCTCCGCTCGGTCAACGAAGACCGCAAGCAGTTCCTGCGGACAATAGGCCGGCGGATCCACCGCGATATCCCGGGACGGGAAGATACCGGCAAGGATGCTGTGAAACGGGACCAGTGGCTGCGGGTCACCATGCTCGGATGCTGCAGGGAAGTAGGCCGTGCAGCCTTCCTCCTCTCGACCCCGAACAGCAAAATCCTGATCGACTGCGGGGAAAAGCCGGACAACCAGAACGGCACTCCTTACCTGTACGTCCCGGAGATCCACCCGCTCTCCCAGCTCGATGCAGTTGTCCTCACCCATGCCCACCTGGACCACTGCGCCCTGATCCCCCTCCTGTACAAGTATGGGTACGAAGGCCCGGTCTATTCGACACCCCCGACCCGGGATCTCTCGGCCATGCTCCAGCTGGACTATCTCGACGTGATCAACAAGGAGGACCGGAAGATCCCCTACTCTTCGCAGGAAGTCAAGACCTATATCCGGCACTCCATCACGCTTAATTACGGCAGCGTAACAGATATCGCCCCCGATATCAAACTCACATTCCATAATGCCGGTCATATCCTGGGCTCGGCGATAGCTCATTTCCATATCGGGGACGGTATGTACAATATCGCTTTTACCGGCGACTTCAATTACAGCAAGAGCCGGCTTTTCAACCCGGCTGTCAACCAGTTCCCGCGTCTCGAAGCCCTCTTCATGGAGAGCACATATGGCGGGAGCAACGATTTCCAGCAGCCGCGTGCTGATGCCGAGGCCCGGCTGTATGAGACCATCAACAACGTCATCCAGCGGGGCGGCAAAGTCATCATCCCGGCATTCTCGGTCGGGCGGTCGCAGGAAGTTATGCTTGCCCTCGAAGAGGGCATGCGTCTTGACAAGATCCCGAAAGTCAAGATCTATCTCGACGGGATGATCCGTGAAGCCACGGCAATTCATACCACGTATCCCGAGTACCTGAACACAGAACTCCGTAACCAGATCTTCCGCGAGGGCATGAACCCGTTCCTTGCCGAATGTTTCCAGCAGGTTGATTCGTCCGACCTGCGCGAGAAAGTCATGTCCGGTGACCCGTGCGTCATCATCTCAACGAGCGGGATGCTCAATGGCGGACCGGTCATGGAATACCTCCTGAACCTGGCACAGGATGAGAAGAATGCACTCGTCTTTGTCGGGTACCAGGCAGACGGTACATATGGCCGGCGTATCCAGAAGGGATGGCGTGAAGTACCGATGGGGCGCAAGGGAACGATCACGATCAATCTCGAGATTGTCACCGTTGATGGTTTCTCCGGGCACTCTGATCGCCGGCAGCTGATGAATTATATCGGCCAGATCCAGCCCCGGCCTGAAAAGATCTTCTGTATTCACGGCGACGAAAACAATACCATCGATCTCGCCAGTTCCATCTACAAGCGTTACCATATCGAGACCCACTCCCCCATGAATCTTGAAACCTACCGTATGGTCTGATCTGATCCCGATGCGCACCCCCGTCACCCTTTTTTTTGGCGTATTCGTTGTAATGGCGCTTTCCAATGCCATTGTACCCGTCCTGCCCTCGTACGGGGATGCATCGACCCTGCACGGGATCATCTATTCCGCGTATTTCCTCGGGGCTTTCATCAGCACACTTCCCGGTGGTATTCTTGCCGATCGTTTCGACCGGATGACCCTGATGAAGTCCGGTCTTGCGCTAACCGTTATATGCGGGCTGCTCCTCTCTACTATCCTTGCCCCGGGACCGGTCATTGTCCTTCGTTTCATTGAAGGGCTCGGGGCCGGTCTCTTCGTGGCAGCAGCGATGTCCTGCGTGAACTCCCGTGCCGATCACGCGCGGATGAGCGGGTATTTCATGGCGCTGTTAAATGCAGGTCTTGTTCTCGGTCTTGTCTGTTCCGGCTGGTTGTCAATGGCATTCCGGTATCCCATGGCCGGTATCTTTGTGTTTACCGCTCTTGCCGTTATTCCGGCAGCAGTCAGTTTTTTCCTGCGGGATCCCGGCCGGCCCGGGACACCATTTGACGCCGGTTTCCTTTTTAACGTTGTCAGGGATTACCGCTGGCTCTGGTTCTCGTCAGTGGTCATTGTCGGGATTACCGGTGTTGCCATCTCGCTGTACCCGAAATTCTCCGGTCTTGGGTCTGATATCGTCGGCATCTGGATCGCGGGGATGAGTGTTGCAACGATCATGACGGTTCTTATCATTGCCCGTTTCCCGTTCCCGCCGGTTAAAACCATCAGGTGGGCATCAGTTTTCATGGCCATCGGAGCCGTTGTCTCGTTTTACACGCCCCTTGGTCTGGTAATCATCGGCGCGGCAGCTGGTGTCGTAATGATCGCCCAGATGGTATTCCTTGCAGATTTCAGAAAGCATCAGGGAATTGTCATGGGGTTATTCTCGACAACGAGTTACCTCGGGATGGCCCTTCTCCCGGCACTTGCCGGCCTGGTTGCCGATGCAGCAGGGTTTTTTATTGCATTTTCCGCCGCGGCTGCTGCGGCTGTCGTAGTCGCTGTTACGATTGGCTGTTGCTCTTCGTGCATGATGAAAACGGACGATTAATCCTTGTTCCGGATCCATTTTTATAAAGCAATAGATTCATCTGCGATTAAAGAAAATTTCGTCATGAGATTATGAGATTAAAAGTACCTTTCCTGGTGCTGATCCTCGCACTTGTCTGTGTCGCCGCAGTCCATGCAGAAGATGCCTCTGACTGGATTACCCAGGGACAGACCGCAATACTGACCGGAGATTATAACCAGGCCCTGTCGTGTTTCAACAATGCCCTTGCAATTGACAAGAATTCGGCGTCAGCCTATTCCGGTAAGGCAGTTGCCCTCAACAAACTGGGGCAATACGCCGCGGCGCTCGATGCTGCCGACCAGTCCTTGTCCCTGCGTTCTTCCGGTCCGGATGCCCTGAATGCCAGGGCATTTGCCCTGTACAACCTGGGACGGTATGACGATGCAGTAGTCGCATATGATAAGCTGTTCATTGTCCAGGGCAACCGGGTGGAAGCATTCTGTATCCAGGGATCTGCCTACCTGAACATGAACAAGCCGGAAATGGCGGTAACGTCGTACCAGAAGTGCACGGATCTCGACCCGCTGAACTTCGATTCCTGGAACAACCTTGGGCTTGCCTACCTTGCCCAGAAAAAGTATACCGAAGCCCTCGATGCATTCGATCATGCCACCGCAATCACTACCAAGAGCGCAGAGGTATGGAACAACAAGGGACTGGCACTGGCAGCTCTTAACCGGCCCCAGGATGCCATGGAGTGTTTCAACAAGGCCCTTGGAATTGCCCCGTCCTTTGCCGATGCCCAAAAAAACAAGAATGACATGTACGGAAGGACACAGATGTACAATATTACGGGAAGCCCGACCCCGACTTCGGCTCCCTGGAAGTTAGCAAGAACAACGACCCCGACACTTACTCCCACAATAACTTCTGCCGGGATCACCCCTGCTATTGCCGGGGCTGGTGAAGTAACCCCGATGGAAATTCATGCGACAAGTATCCCGGTTCCCCGGAAGACGACTTATTCCCCTCTCTCACCCCTCACTACCCTGTTTGCCGTAATTGGTGTCTGCGGCCTTGCATTTCTCGCCCGGCGGATACGAAAATAAATTTTTTTTTAATTTTCTGCATATTTTTGCATGATGCCGCCGTAAATGAGCGAAGCTTTTTCGAGGGAATCGATAGTGACCCGTTCGTTCACCGCATGGAGTGTTGAGATCTCCCCGGGACCATATTCGATTACCCGGAACCCGTGGCGCCGCAGGTGCCGGGCATCGCTGGCAGCCCACTGGACTATCGGGAAGACCGTGCCCCCGTAGACTTTTTTGATCTCGCTGCAGGTGACAGATACGAGCGGGCATAACGGGTCGGTGATGGAAGGTTCGTGGGTCTCCTGCGAGATGATCTTTCCCCGGTGGGCATGATCTTGTATCCCCTTAAGGAGATCCGGGATATTGCACCCCCACGGTACCCGGCATTCCAGATCGAGATCGCAGTGCTGTGCCACGACATTGGATTTCTCCCCGCCATGGATCACGCCGGGATTATAGGTCAGTCTTTTGAGGACATCGCGTACGCCCCCGATATTGAACTCCTGGCTCAGCACATCTCCTGAATCTTCGATTATTTCACGGATATGTTCGTCGACCGGGTAGTCGGTCATGCTCAGTTCCTTCATATAGCCGATCAGGGACATTGCCTCAACGATAGCACTGACACCAACCGCAGGGTAAAGGGAACCATGTGCCGGGGTCCCCGAGAACCCAATCTCCAGCCGGCATAGCCCTTTCTGGCCGATACTGGGATGGAGTGCCGGCGTGGGTTCGGCGATAACGCAGTCGCAGGGGTGGAGTGCATTGCGGGCAAGGATGTGGCGAATTCCCATCTCCCCTCCCGTCTCTTCATCGCAGACGAATGCAAGCGAAGCCGGTAGTTCCAGGCCCCGGTTCACCCTCGTCTCGCAGGCTGAAAGGATTGCGGCACAGCCGCCTTTCATATCCGTTGACCCCCGTCCCCAGACGTAAGTGTCATCGATATCGCCGGAGAATGGCGGGTGTGTCCAGCCCTCGTCCCGTGCTGGGACTACATCAACGTGCCCGCAGAGGAGAAGGCGGGATTGTGGAATCTCCGAAACGAGGTTGCAGGCACCGTTTGAGTCTGCATAGATCTTTTGGCAGATACCGATCTTTTCAAGGAATGCACGGATGTATTCTATGACATCCGCTGTCTCTCCCGGGGGGTTCTCGCTCTTGATGGTTACAAGATCAGAACAGATCCGGCTTACCTGCATGGTTTTGCACCTTATTCTGCCTTGATCCGGCAGTATTCCCTGAACAGCTCCGAGAGGGAAGCATCTTCATAAAGGCTTTTTAAGAATTCCGGCTCGAAAAATTCATCGATAATGGCGAAGAAGAAATTCGCGGGAAGCGGGCGTTTGCTGTCAGGATCAGGGACGATCCGGAAACTCCGGTAACTTGCGGGATCTTCGCTGTCATAGATCATCTGCCAGAGGGATGGCAGGCGGTTGAACCGTTCAGGCTTTTCCTTCCTGAGCCAGTCGATAAAACCGGGGAATTTTGGCCGGTCCCCTTTTTTCTCTTCGTCGATCCGCCACCGCAGGTATTCCGCACCCATGATATTTTTGGGCGATTCGTAATTATATGCATAAATACTGGCTGTATAATCGATATGGGCCAGGGAATCGATGAAATAGAAGTAGAGAACCTTGTTGAAGCTCCCGGTATCGTGGAGCATCAGCGATTTCCCGTACAGGTAATCGAGGACCGGGAGGTATTCGTTATCGTCTTCCATATCCCTTTAATTCGCTTGGGCATTGTAAATATGTTGCCGTTCAGGATACCCTTTGCATCCCCTCACCACTACAATGCCCCGGAATTATTTGTAAAATGGTTCCCGCAGCGAAACCGCTTTTATAAAAAGATCCTCGAGCTCTTTCCCGCTCTTTCCCCGGATATCGATATGGTTGTCCGACCGGAGCAGGCAGGGCTTGAGGGTCCCGTCCGAGGTCACCCTGAGCCTGTTGCAGAAAGCGCAGAACTCGGTGTTGTGGAGCGGTCGGACCACTTCTACCTCGGCACCGTCAAGACAGTATTTTTTCCGGTGGTGCATCCTCCTTGTCACGATCTGTTTTGACCGGGCTGCAAGCGATCCTTCCAGGTCGTTGAGATCCCCGTGGTGATTGCAGTCATTGAAGTGCATCAGCTCGATGAGCTGGAGGACGAGGTGGCGGTTTCCCCGCACGTAGGCAAGGAAATCATCGATCTCATGGTCATTTATCCCCTCAAGGACGACCATGTTGAGTTTGATCGGCGTGAGGCCGGCATCAAGGGCTGCGGATATTCCTCCAAGCACATCGGAAAGCCTGTCAATACCGGTGATCTTTTTGTAGGTTCCAGGGTTCAGGCTGTCCAGGCTGACATTGACCCGGCGCATGCCGGCATCTTTGAGATCGGCGGCAATTCCGGCAAGGAGCGTTCCGTTGGTGGTAAGCGAGGACTCCATCCCGGCGGGAACTGATCGGATAATCTCCAGAAGGTCCGGCCGGAGCAGCGGTTCACCGCCGGTGAATTTCACGCTCCGTATGTCAAAGTGTGCTGCGACTCTCAGGATCTCTGCAATCTCTGCAGCGGATATCGGCTCTTTTGGTGAGGTCTCTCCTTCCCGGTGACAGTAGATACAGGACAGGTTACATTGTTTTGTAAGACTGATCCGGATATTGCTTATCGGGCGGTTATAGGAGTCTTTGAGGGTCATAAAAAACGGTTCATCCGGAGAAATTCTTTGCAACTATGTAAAGCTCAGTACTCCCCTTGCGGGTAGACTTGGTGATACAGGTTTTTACCGAGTAGAAATGGTTCTTGACATCCGAATAAAGTCCGGGGAAATCGGTGCCCTGGAATGATTTTATCACGAAATTGCCGCCGGGTTTGAGCATTTTTACGGCAAAGGCCAGTGCCATCTCGTTGAGCTCGATGATCCGCGCCTGGTCGTAACTCCGGTGCCCGGAAAGTTTTGGGGCGGCATCACAGACAATCACGTTAACGATCTCAAGCATGGACCGGGCCAGTTCCTGAACCTCGGGATCGGTCAGGTCGCCAACAATCGTCTCAACCCCTTCAAGATCGGCGATGGGATTGAGATCGATACCCAGCACGCGGGCATGGGTCATGGTACGCAGTACCTGGAGCCAGCTGCCGGGTGCTGCGCCGAGATCGATCACGTTATCGTCAGAACGGATCACAGAAAACTTATTCTGGATCTCGATCAGTTTGTATGCGGCCCGCGAGCGGTACCCCTCGTGTTTTGCCCGCATGTGTGTCTTGTCATATCCCCATTGTGAACCCATACTGATCGATCTCCAGCGCAATTCCGGGTCGAAACCCAAAACGCTATAATTAAAGTATGACGATATACTGTATAAGAGAGTTTGTTAAGAGGTACGCGATGTTAAAAGCAACGATTGATGCAGACATTTTCAGGGAAGCTATCGATGCGATCTCGGCTCTCATCCCTGAGTGCCGGCTGCATACGGACGAGTCGGGCCTCTCCACGCGGGCTGTTGATACAGCGAACGTGGCGATGATTGCCCTCACGCTCAAGAAAGAGGCATTCGATTCGTATAAGGCAACCACGAGCCAGCTGGGAATTGACATATCCAAAATGAAGAACATTTTCGGCATGGCGGGAAAAGGCGACCTGATCAGCCTTGAACTCGGCGACAATGCCCAGAAGATGTCGGTCTCGGTGCATGGTTACCACTACTCCATCACGCTCCTTGATACAAACACTATCAGGAAAGACCCGAATCCGCCTACGATCAGCCTCCCGGGCAAGATCGTGATCAAAGGCGATGACCTCAACAATGCCATGAAAGCGGCAGCGGTGATCTCTGACAAGATCGCCCTTGGGATCAACCCCAAGGACCAGACCTTCTACCTTGTTGCCGAAGGCGATACTGATAATATCCGGCGTGAATTCTCGAAAGACGAGCTCATCTCGCTCGCTCCTGCTGAAGCCCGCTCGCTCTTCTCCCTCGATTATCTCAAGGATATGGGGAAAGTCATGAGCAAGGCTGAGCAGGTCGAGATCTATCTTGGTATCGACCACCCGGTCCGGTTCTCGTTCGATATTGCCGGCGGGAATGGTCACGTCGAGTACCTCCTTGCCCCGCGGATTGAGGCTGACTGATGGACTATTCTCCATCAGCAAAGGAACTTTCCCATTTTCCCTTTTTAAAAAAAGCCCAGGATCATATCAAGAACCGTTTCTCCTCTCTGGATGCCGTGCTCAGGGACCGGCACGGGGAAGCTCTTATCGAGATGGCGGTAACCCGTATCCAGGATGCGATCACGCCAAAAAAAAAAGGAGGATACGAAGTATCCGGTTCACCTGAGGATGAGATTGCCTCGTACGCGCTTGCACGGGTTATTGCTTCCTGCGTGAACGATAAGCAGCTGCTTGACCGCCTTACCCGTTATGAATCAGAACGTGCATACCATTTCCTTGTCAGTGAAGAGGAGTGGAACCAGAATTACCGGCAGGGTGACAGCGATTATTCCCTGCTTTTCGAGGCAATATCCGAAGAACTTGGGATCCGGATCACGTCGGACCGGATGCCGCTTGCCGACTACGTGGAACTGGTATCTCCCCTGCACGACGACCGGTACCATCTGGTCAACCGCAGGCTCGAACGGGGTTTTGTCCGGGTAAAAAAGGAAGAGCGTTACGAACTCCTCCGGGAACGGATCCGGGTACTTATGCGACGGGATCTTCCTCACAAGGTACCTGCATCTCTCTGCGAGCAGCTGGCTCCGAAAGCAGCACGGATCAAAAAAGTGTACCAGGAGCAGATGCTCCAGCAGTTCGGCACGATCGAGGAAAATGCATTTCCTCCCTGCATGCAGGCGCTCCTCACGGCTCTGACCTCGGGAACAAACCTGACCCATGCAGGCCGGTTCGCACTTACAACATTCCTGCACACGATTGGTATGGATGTTGCCGGAATCGCCGCGCTCTACGGGCGCTCACCGGATTTTGATATCGAGAGGACCATGTACCAGGTTGAACATATTACCGGCCGCGGGGGATCGGGCACGGAATACACAACACCTGCCTGTGCAGCCATGCGGACAACCGGCATCTGTGTCCACGCGGACAAGCTGTGCGAGCGGGTCAGCCACCCCTTAAGTTACTACAAGGTAAAAAAGAAGGATCTCGCAAAAAAGGGAAATCCTCCGGTAGCGGAACGGCCGGATGAAGGAAAAAATATCAGCGAATCAAAGTCGGGCACTTAAAAAACAGCTCCCCACCCGTTTCCGTCTGGTGGAAGGGGTTACTTCCAGGTAAGCCCTGCCAGTTACTGTTCCCGAACGTTCATATCGCAATCCTGCAATTCACCTTTTTTATTGCCACCCTGTGGACTCATGAATCAGAATAATACCCGGTTACTCTGACAGCAGATCATATTATCCATCCTTAATTGTAAGTTATATTCGATAAAACAGAAACTTTATATTACAAAATGTAAAATATACTTTACAAGATGCGGGTCATCCCTCTCATCCCGCATCAGAAACCTTTCCATTCGGAGGTTACGACAATGAAATTAACGAATACCAGTTCAAGGGCAGTCGTTCTCATCATGATAGTGGTATCGGTGATCGGGCTCATCATGAGTCCGGTCAGCGCCGCGGCTGCAGTCTCCCTATCAGGAACGAATGCAGGGGCAGGAACTCCTGCCGGAAACGCTGCTGCACATCATATGTTTAACAGTACTCAACAGACTGCGCGGCTCCAGGCCGTTCTCGTCAACCTCAGCCGGCAGGACGTGGATGTCAGCGCGGCACAAGCCGATATCGCAGCAGGTAACACGAGCGCAGCTGCCCGGTGGCTCATGACCTATTCCAAAGACCACCCCGCCTCCAAGGCGACGGACAGCACCCGCCAGCATGTGGTTAATGCCACCGCTCAGGCAGAGCGACTCAAAAATGAAGTGACAAAACTCTCACAGCAGGGTGTGGATGTTACCAAAGTGCTCGCCGATCTTACTGCGGGCAACACTCCCGGGGCGATGAAGGATCTGATGGCCCTTCACAAGGATCGCCCGGCTCCGGTGGTAAATACTACCCAGCAGGCACAACGGCTCCAGACCCGCATCACCCGGCTCGCTCAGCAGGGTGTTGATGTGAACGAGGTGAAGGCTGATCTTACTTCCGGGAATGTGAAAGCAGCGATGCAATGGATGGCGGCGTACTCCAAAGCACATCCTCCCGTCCAGTCCGGTAACGGGGCAGCCCTGCGCAGCAGTAACAGTACACAATGGCAGAAAGGTGGTTCGTTCCAGCCGCACATCCCGGGTTCCGGTAACCAGACGGTATCCCATCCGCGGCTCACAGCCCGGCAGGGCACACCTGCACGGACATCGGGAGCGTAATCGTCGTTTCATCATTTTTTTCAGGCAATAAAATTCCGATATGAGGTAATACCCATGAAAAAAAACACAATCATCGTACTTCTTGCTGCAGCTATAATCGTAGCCGGTATCTTCACGGCCGGATGTACGCAGGACGCTAGCAGCGGATCAACCTCTGCCGGAAACAGCCAGCACTATTCGACTTCCGGCGGGGATAACCGTACTTCTGCGGCTGCTGACGGATCCTGGAACAGTGGCTCCAATGGGAACCGCCAGTTCAGCGGGCAGAGTTATCTCACAAACGAAACCCTGCTTGCTGCCGCAGCCGGTAAACTGGGCGTGTCCGAACAGGATATAAAGAATGCATTGGACAGCACAAAAAATGCAACAAGTGGCCGGCCGGATCTTTCTGCAGCAGCTCAAAAGATTGGCGTAACCCCACAGCAGCTTACTGATGCTCTGGGAATTCGTACCGGTGGCCGCATCAGAAGCGGGGGGTATAATGCAAATCAGACCCCGGGACAATGAGACGCCGGCGTATATTTACGGCAGGATTCTATCCGCCCACTCATTTTTGACGCTCTGCCTTACCCTCTTTTTTATTGCAGTTATCATCTTGCCGGCAAGTGCCGATGATACCACGGTTACAACAACAGCAACCACCGTGCCGGTAACCCCGGCGACCACATCCCAGATAACCACTGCAACTACCATACCTGCGACCACGGCGACTACAACCGTAGTGACAACTGCTGCCACGACTGCACCGGCAACAACTACTACTACGGTAGTTGCGACAACAGCAACAACGGTTCCGGTAACAACGACCACGACCGCACTGCCGTCGCCGGTTGCGGGCTTTTATGGCAGTCCGGCTTCAGGTACTCTCCCACTCGTTGTTCAGTTCACTGACACGTCTGCTAATACCCCCACGACATGGTCATGGGATTTTAGCGACGGGAATACCAGCGCGAGCCAGAACCCCTCAAACACCTACGCAACTGCAGGGAATTACACGGTGTCCCTCACCGTGACCAATGCAGCGGGCAGCGACACTGCCACCCAGACCGGTTACATCAACGTAAATAGCGTCATGGTTGCACCGGTTGCTTCGTTTTCCGTATCAGGCACAACCGGTACTGCGTCGCTCACGATTCAGTTTACCGACACGTCAACGAATTCACCTTAAGTATGGACCTGGAATTTTGGTGATGGTGGGATAAGTACTGAACAAAATCCGTCACATACTTACACGACTCCAGGGATCTATACCGTGGTACTCACCGTTGCGAACTCCGCCGGGAGCAACCAGGCAACACAATCTGATTACATTATTGTGAGCACTGCACCGGTCGCTGCGATAACACCTGCAGCAATCGCCACGTCCACACCGGCACCCGAATTCCCGGCAATTTCCTTCAGCGGGACCCCCATATCCGGAACCGCTCCTCTTAACGTGCAGTTCGAAGTGTCAACATCCGGGTCCCCGACATCCTGGTCATGGGATTTCGGTGACGGCGGTTCCAGCACAGAACGCGACCCCTCGTATTCGTATGTGATCCCCGGCACGTACACGGTTACCCTTACCGCGAAGTATCCGTATGGCAACAAACCGGTCACAAAGTCATCATACATCACGGTGACTGCAGGCTCACATTCTACCAGTTCCCCGATTCCACCCCTTATTCCACTGGGCGCAATCGGGATTGCAGGGTTTATCCTGATTGCGGGCAGGAAACGACTCTGATGCAAACCATCTGCCCGTCAGGTTATCCCGTTCAATTGATGGAATGCCCGTACAATATGGGAAACACGGTCGCCCTTTATGAATACCTTCCCGGTTTATGTTGGATTCATTGCTCTCAATATAGGAAAGTATTTGAAACAAAATGTTAAAGATACTATACAAATATCGGTGTAGTGTTACGCTGGTATTTGCAGCACAGCCATATGAACACCCGAAAACAAAGACCCCAACAAGCACAACTTCCTCATGAATCAGCACCTTTTTCCCTCCAACGTCAGGGACGGGGATTTTCCCCGGATTTTTTTAATACTAAACTCCTGATGGAAAAAATTGGCCTGCTCTTCCATCACGATGTATATCACGGGAATACAGCGATGCAGCAGACGGGCATTCTCATAAAGCCGGACATGGTCCGGAACTTCCTGGCATGGAGGTAACCCCACATCCTGGAAACAGCGAGTCTCGAATCGCACCTTACGGGTTCCGGCAATCAGACCGCCTCAAACCTGTCGTTCTCCGGGACAGGGCACAAGCTGGGATCTGATTAATCCGCTCGTTATCATTCCACAAAACCGGAAGCGGAGCTGCTTTTAGGCTATCAAATTTAAATGTCATTACAACGGGATACCATGAAAAAAAAATACATTCTATCTCATGAACGGATGCATTGCCATCATCCTTCTTGCAATTTTCTGGTATTCGATGGAGATTCATAATCCTCTCTTCATCGAAGCTGCCTTTGTCATCGGGGTTGTGATCGTGTACGTGGTCCGGAAAAGGGTTACCGACCTGATCGATGATGAACGCAGTGCGAAGATCACCGGGCAGGCAACACTACGTACGTTCCAGGTTTTCTGGGTCGGGTTCTCTGTCCTCTCGATCGGAGCCGTCATGGAAATCCTCTATATCCCGGAATTTTCCCGGGAACGTTTCCTGGGACGGTCCTTAGGAGTCCTCACACCAAGGATACTGGGATACTACCAGCTGGGACTGCTCTGCCTGATGATCTTCCTTTACATCGGGTTCCGGATGTACTATGCCCGGAAATACGGGGACTGGGAATCCGATGAAGAATAAGATCAAAGTCTTCAGGGCAATGCATGATCTCACGCAGGAAGATCTCGCAGAGGCCATCGGTGTAACCCGGCAGACTATCCTTGCGATCGAAAACAGAAAATACATTCCCTCGCTCGACCTGGTATTCAGGATCTCCCGGTACTTCAACGTAAACGTTGAAGATGTATTCAGTTATGATGAAGGCCACGATACGATCGACATAGATTGAACTCTTTTCCTCTCAATAAAATCCCAGGTACGTTTCCGCAGTTGTCCCCCAGAGGGAATGGTTGGAACGTACGGTCATATACTCGGAAGCAAAAACCGTCATAAAGATGACCGGCGCGGAATGTTGAGCATGCTGAAATCGGGATAAAAGAGAGAATTGGAAAAAAATTCCCTGTTATGTTATTTTCTCGTTGACTAGGTACCCGGCCCCGGAGAGGAAGACGATAAAGACGATTATTGCAGCCAGGTACGCAAATGCCGCCATTATCACCATGGGCAATACTGCAAGCAGTACGATCAGGATAAAAAAGCCGATCAGGCCGATAACCACATCAAGAAGTCGTGCATCCATCAGGAGAATTTTCGCTTCCCGGGAATAAAGGTTTATCGACGAAATCCTTTTTCATAATCCCGCCCAACTACCTGCCAGGACTACTGTGTCCTTCTCCATAAAATCTCCGGAGCCGTATCATGAACGATCCTGCACAGGAACGCACGCTTGTACTTGAAACCCTGAAGAGCGCGATGGAGCAGCTTGAAAAAAGCCTCAACGCAGTCCTCATTCCCCCCGGGGGAATATCGTTCGGTTATGCTATACGGGGGGCGCGGGACAGCGGTGGAATCGCAGCGATATCCGGGCGGATCTCCCTTACTCCCTGCAAGAGTTCTCCCTCCGGTGGAACCTGTGCGTTTGGTGCAGAAGAAGAGATCGCCCGGATCATCCTGACGGCGATGAAGTTCGATCCACGGATGCGCAGTGCTGCCTCTCTTGCGTACTCATCGCGGGTAAAAACGGTACTGTGCGATGACCTGTTCCTTGAATCAGCATCCTGCCGGAGTGGCGCAGGTCCCACAACAAGCACGATGGACTGGGGTATTGCGTCCTGCAGCCGGAAGGGAGTACCTGACGTGATCTTCCGGGATGAACAGGATCCGGCCGGTTCCCGCACCATCCTCTTTGGTGAGAAACCGGCCGACGTTCTTAACAATATCATTATGTGCTCAAAACGCATTTAACATATAGAATTCTTGAGGAATCTCACATGGGAATAAAACCGTCATACATAAAATCACTCGGTACAGAGCTTCTGGCCAAGCAGCGGGACAATTTCTCGAACAGCTTCGATGAGAACAAACAGCAACTCGGAGCATCAGCGGTTATCGGGAGCAAGCGTGTAAGGAATCGCGTCGCCGGATACATTACAAGAAAAATAAATACCAAAAGACGCTCATAACCCTATTCATGTTTGAAGGTGTCCTTCCAGCAATCATTACCCCTTTTAAAAGAAACTCTGCAATGGGCCTGGATATCCAGGGTCTCAGTCGCAATATCGAGTTTCTTCTTTCCTGTGGCATCCACGGGATTGTGCCCTGCGGTTCGACCGGAGAGTCAGCGACTCTCACGTTCGAGGAACACGAGAAAGTCGTTGCCCTTACCGTGGATAAGGTAAATGGCAAGATCCCGGTCCTTGCCGGGACGGGTTCCAACAACACTGCCGAAGCGATCCGGCTCACGAAGGCGGCGAAGGACATCGGTGCGGACGGGGTGCTCGTCATCAGTCCGTACTACAACAAGCCCAACCGGTCCGGTCTTATCAAGCACTACACGAAACTGGCTGACCTCGACATTCCCGTTGTAATGTACAATGTTCCGGGCAGGACCGGCCAGAACCTTGAACCAGATCTTGTTGCCGAACTGGCAGCGCACCCGAATATCGTGGGGGTCAAGGAAGCAAGCGGCAACATTGGCCAGATTTCAAGGATCATCGAAGCAACGCAGGACGAGGACTTCCTTGTCATCTCCGGCGATGACAACATAACGCTCCCTATCATGGCCCTTGGCGGTGCGGGTGTCATATCCGTGGCAGCCAACGTTGACCCTAAAGGCATGGTTGCAATGTACGATGCCATGAAGCAGGGTGATTACCAGAAAGCACTCGTGAAACATTTCGCGCTCTCGCCCCTCTTCCGCTCGATGTTCATTGACACGAACCCGATCCCGGTGAAAAAGGCAGTCGAACTGATCGGTCTTGCCGGCGGCCCGGTACGGCTCCCGCTCGATGAACTTGATGAGAAGAAGACCGAACAACTGAAAAAAGTCCTTGCGTATCTCTCAGTAAAAACGGCAGTAAAGCCAAAGGCCCCAGGAAAGAAGCCGGCGACCGTGAAATCTGCAAGGAAGAAGCCCGCAGCAAAACCAAACCGGCGGTGATCCGGCCATGATAAAAGTGGTTGTCTGCGGGGCATCCGGCCGTATGGGCCAGACACTTGGCCGCATGGTGAAAGAATCAAAAGATCTCGAACTGGTGGGCGGGATTAATCTCAAGCCCGGTTCATTTTTCGGTGTTGATATTGTCGAATCAAAGGATGCGGAGCAACTCCTGAAAAGAACAAAGGCCGATGTACTTATCGATTTCACCGTGGCGGGCGCAGCGGTCGAGAACGTGAAGATGGCCGCGCGCAACAAGGTGGCGCTTGTTGTCGGGACTACCGGGTTTACACCCGAGCAGCGATCCGTGATGGAGAAAGCGATCAACGGGAATGTCCCCGCGGTCATATCCTCCAATTTCTCTGTGGGGGTGAACATCTTCTGGCAGATTCTCCGTGATGCCGGAAAACTCCTGAAGGATTACGATATAGAAGTGATTGAGGCCCACCACCGCAATAAAAAAGATGCACCGAGCGGCACAGCAAAGACCATTCTCCAGATCCTCGACGAGAGTGCCGGCTCCCGCGAGAAGATGTACGGTCGTGAAGGAATGACCGAACGGAAGAACGAGATCGGCGTCCATGTCATTCGCGGAGGGGACATTGTCGGTGACCACAAGGTCATGTTCTCGAAGAATTACGAGACTATCGAACTCTCTCACCGTGCGTACGACCGGTCGGTCTTTGCAAGCGGGGCACTGCACGCAACCCGCTGGGTTGTTGGCAAAAAACCCGGCATTTACGGCATGAATGATGTCCTGAACCTGATAAAAAAATAATTTTTTTGGCCGGTTCAGATTCTTTTTATTGGATTGGGGATTTCTGGTTGTCTGCATATACGAATCTCTTTTTTCCAATGCCTTTTTTGCGAGCATAATTCGTAAAATGCGATTTTTCACCCGGTTTTTGGATGTCCGGATAGAAACCTATTTTTTGTCTTTTGTAAAACATATACGATGGAGTGAACGAGTTGGTAGCAATTGTTGACACCAATAAATGTACCGGATGCGAAACCTGCGTGAGTGAATGCCCGGCTTCGGCAATCGCCATGGAGAGCGACAAGGCAAAAGTTGACAAGGATATGTGCGTAGACTGCCAGACCTGTGTTGATGCCTGCCCGGCAGAAGCTATCCACATGGAATAAAAATTCCGGATATTTTTCTCCGTTGTCAATTTTTCTCTGACGGGTACACCCGGGACGGACTTCTGCGGCAGTACCTTGTTTTCGGATCTATCACTGTTGTCCGGCTGGTCCGGAAACCACGGTTTTGGGAAATTTTTATTGAACCCTGCAAATAATTCCAAAAAACAACGTTTTTATCCCGGCAGGTGAAATGGGATTTTACAACCCGCCATTACTACGAAACGGGAATCACACACTAAACAGGAATGACACCTATGATCAATGTTGGAGTGCTCGGTGCAACGGGCGCGGTTGGTCAGCGATTCGTTGAACAGTTATCAAATCATCCCTGGTTCAATCTATCGACCCTCGCCGCTTCCGAACGCAGTGCGGGAAAGCCTTATGAAAAGGTTGTAAAATGGCGTCTTGAATCGCCATTCCCCGAAAAGATAGCTAAGGTAAAAGTCGTGCCCACATCCCCCAAGGCGATGAAAGATGTCGATCTCGTCTTCTCCGCCCTGCCGGCAGAAATTGCAACCGATGTGGAATCAGAATTTGCCGATGCAGGTATCGCTGTCTGCAGTAATGCGAGTTCCCACCGGATGCGGCCGGATATCCCGCTGGTTGTCCCGGAAGTAAACCCGGAACACCTCGGTCTTATCGATGTCCAGAAGGATGCAGGACGTGACGGGTTCATTGTCACAAACCCGAACTGCTCCACCATCATGATGGTTACGGCCCTCGCACCTCTCCGGTCGTTTAAGTTTACCGACGTCCGCGTTGCAACCATGCAGGCAATATCGGGAGCCGGCTTTGAAGGCGTGGCAGCGATGGCGATCTACGACAACGTCATCCCCTATATTGGCAAGGAAGAGGAGAAGATGGAGACGGAGGCCGTTAAGATCATGGGCACGCTCAAAGGCAAAAAAGTTGTAAACGCTCCCTTCAAAGTCAGTGCCAGCTGCCACCGTGTCCCGGTCATTGACGGGCATACCATGGCAGTATGGGTGGATATCAAGGAACCGGTCGAAAAACTCAAAAAAGCATTCCGGGATTACAAACCCCCGATCAAGGGTCTTCCCACCCAGCCAAAGGAATCCATCCACTTCTTCGAGGAGGAAAACGACCGGCCCCAGCCACGTCTCGACCGTATGCGTGGTGACGGCATGACCGTATCGGTGGGACGTTTACGGGAAGGAATACGGTTCATGGCCATGGGCCATAATACCATCCGCGGTGCTGCTGGCGCAAGCGTAATGAATGCAGAACTGATCGTTAAGAAGAAGTACCTCTGATTTGGTGTAACCTATGCAGCAGTTGAAAGAGAATACAGTATTCGTCGGCAACAAGCCGGTAATGAACTACGTACTTGCAGTAGTAACACAATTCAACAACGGTGCGGAACAGGTAGCGATCAAAGCCCGGGGCAAGGCAATCTCCCGGGCTGTTGATACTGCTGAAATTGCGCTGAACCGGTTCCTCGAAGGTGTTTCGAAAAAAGAGATCATAACGTCTACCGAAGTCATTGATACGGATACCGGAAAGACCAATGTCTCTTCAATCGAGATCATCCTGACAAATGTAAAATAAATTTTTGTCGGTCCGGCAACTACTTTGGCATTTTCCGACGACATGCAGCAGTACCCAAAACCATTTAAGCGGACTTCACGAAACTATTATGCTATGCGAGCCCGTGCCATCGCGCTGCTTTTCCTGATTCTGGCCGCCTGTATCGTGGCCCCTGTTCTCGCAGCCAATGAAGATCGCTACGGGTACATCAAAGTTGAAGATGTGATGGTACAGCTCGATAACGGAACCGCTGTCATTCATGTAAATTACACTGTCGATGAAAGCACCCGCTTTATCTTTTTTCTTTTCGGAAAACAGGACCTGAAAAACAAGCTCCTCAAAATTCTCAATTATGATGATGCCCGGATGAGATCCATAAACCTGTCGAGAGCAGAATTTGTTGTCGACGATGCTGCGCTCTCCTACGGTGATGGGATTTACTGGTATCCCTCCCACGACTTCAATGTCGCGATACCTACCCTGACGGTAAAAACCCCCCAGACAACGAAAAATTTCACCATGGCAAAACAATTCCCCGCGGGTCTGGGATATTTTGCTGAGGCTGATCACTCCATATCCGGTGCCGGAAAAAAATCAACACCTGTCCAGCGCTGATAATCGTCAGCAGGCGCACCTGTTTTATTCCTGATCAACGGAACCCTGCCGGCACATTGCCGGCACATTGCCGGGGTTTGTTGTGCGGAGATGATCCCCTGTATTTCCTTTCCAGATGCGGGAAATACCTGAACGGCTGACCGGCAGATATCCGGACAGTATCCAACAAAACAGAAACCGGAAAAAAGGGAAAAACAGGATATGTTTTACATCACTTCGATGATTTCCTGTTTACGCTGCTCTGCCATTTTCTTGTTGACAAAGAACTGGATGACAACTCCCGAGATTGCCGATACTATACCACCCAGGGTAGAGTAAAGGACATATCGGGAAACTACTTCTCCGGTCAGGGGGAAATCCGGAATCGTACTTGCTGATAAGATAAACACGCTGGCGCCGTACAGGATAAGTCCGATTGCCGTGACAAAGAAAGGAAAGACGATCACTTTCCCGAGATTTTCCTTCTCATTATTGTATACATCGATGATGATACCAACGGAAGTTACCAGTCCTGCAACAATCAGCCATTCCACGGATCCGAAGATGAATGTCATCAGGTACATGACAAGGCCAAGGCTCCCGTCCGTTGAATAATATTTCAGGACATTGATGAAACCGGCCGTGAACCCGATGATGACGAGAAGTATGGTTGTCGTATACGTGACGAACGAGAACCTGCCCCGGGAAAGGGACAGCCTGAGTGCATCCATAATCCCATGCACAAGTTCGTCGAACCCGAACCCTTTGTAGAGGAGATAACACCCGATCACACCTACGACAATGATGGTAGCTGCACCGGGCCAGCCAAGCAGGTATGCACTTGCATACAACAGCATTGCAAGACCTATCGGGATGAATACCATCCGGGATATTTTGGGATCGTCAAGGAGCTTCTTGAGGATGTAATACGTGCCCTCGAGGTTAGGCATCTGGTTGACGATGACCCGGCGGATACTTGACACCGGGATTTTTGACTGGATGATAGGAATGACATATTCATCCTCAGCACCGTCCGTGACAAGGATACAACTGGTTGCGCCCGTCTCTTTGACAACATGTTCGAGGGATGTGGCAATTTTCCGGTCCCCCTCGATCATGTGCAGGTGGTTGCCGGCAACGACTGCGATTGCGGTGTCTTCTCCTTTTGCGGTCAGTTCGTCATAAATCTTGAGCGCTGAAAAGATGGCGTTGATATCAGAGTCTTCAGGATCTGCAAGGGCCAAGGTATTTGCCGCATTCAGGCATGCCGCACGACCGATACACGGACTTTCGACTTTCGCCTTCCATCCGATATCATCGTCGCGATCAACACTGAGGACTAATGTCCGCCCTTCTGCCATTATAATTATAAAAACGCGGTAAATCTATTAAACCATTACTCATGTCAGCGCCAACTGAATTTCTTTGTGCTTTATGTGTTTTGGGAACCGCTGCGGTCTTATTTTATAATTTATTGCCCGCAGATTATAAAAAAGGAATAAAAATCAGATGAGTTTTGAGCGCTGGAGGAGTAAGATATCATCGGTCGTGAGTTTCTCTCCCGCCCGGAAGTTCTTGAAGAGGCTCTCAGCTTCTTTCCGTACCGCTTTCTGCTCTTTTGTCACTTTGACCTTTTTCGTCTTCTTGCGCAGGCCGGAGATGACCTTGTCGTAATCGCGGAGTTCTTTCTGGCAGGCAATGAAGAATTTGTGCTCTGCATCTGCTGCTTCCTGGGCCTCGACAAAACTCTTGTGGGCTGCATCGGCAGCTTCGCGGGACTTGTCAGCCTTGCGGTAGGACTCTACCATGAGGTCATGGTGCTTCTGGGCAAGTTCGGCAACTTCCGTCACTTTTGCATGGAGATCGGAAGCTTCTTTGCGAAATTCGCGAGCCTCGGCAATCTTTGTCCGCATCTCCTTGTTCTGTTCGAGCTCGGCTTCCTGGTCGCGGACCTGCCCCTTCATCTGCTTGATCTTTTCGATGAGCTCGCGTTCCTTGTCGGTAGTGAAGACTTCCGTCTGCTGGCGGTACTCCATGTACTCGATCTGTTTCTGGAGTTCCTTGATCCCGCGGTTCTTCAGAGTGCCGTGTTCCTTCTTGAAGGATTCGATATCTTCAAAGAGGACATTTGCCTTGTCATTGAATTCATTCCGCTGGGCTTTGAGATCAAGGACATCCTGGTTGGACTTGTCCCGGAGATCCTTGTTCTTCTGCGCATCTTCCACGAACTCGCGGGTCTGGTTATTTAATGTATTACGCTCGCGGGCGAACTTGCTTGCATTGGCATTAAGCTCGTTGCGGCGGTTTTTGTGTTCTTCAGACTCGGCGAGAATTTTTTTTCTTTTTTCCATCAGGTCATTCAACATGCGATACCACTCCTCATCAGATGCTCCTTTGCCGGAAATGCGAGATTATGCTCTTGAGATTTATTTGACCAAAGGGGTGAAAATTCCACAGGCCCTGTTGGGTCTCTCATTTGACAACTCTGCATGCAGGATGCAGGGTGAAAAACATCAGAAAAGTAACTAATCAGCGCAGAATTCAGGTAAGACTCCGAAACGAAGTCTTTGTTCAACACTCTGTTCATGATGTTCAACTCCCGATACCGGGGTGCGCCGTTCACGAAGGCCTCACCCCCATCCTCCCAGCGAAGGATTGGTCGAATGTACTATATTTTAAAGGAGTGTAGATCTATTAAGTGTTTCGGCGGATTTCCGGGGTTGAAAATAATTTACCTTACGAAGAGCAGCGGGAAAACCGGGCCAGGAATTATGACAAAAAGGATGTTGGTAGTTGGATTTAACCAACAATTCCCTAATTACTCGAGAGACTTTCTGGAACTTTTGAATTTTTTACTTGTGCGTGGTTGTAATTAACCGACCCATTCAAGGACGCCGCCACCGCTGTTCTGGTCCCTGCCACCGCTTCTCCGGCTCTGGGGCATCTCAACAGCCTTCGGGTTTGCGCGCTTCTCCTCGATGTCGTTGATCATGGTTTTATACGACTGGCGGGTTCCCAGGATCTGGGCACTCTTGACACCGGTCATGATGGCGAGCACACGGATCTTGCCTTCCATGTCGCCACGGACGCGTGCACCCCAGATGACATCTGCGTGGGGGTCAAGCTCATACGTAAGCGAGGTTGCGACTTCTTCTGCATCCTGCAGGGTGAGGTCAGTACCGCCCGTGATGTGGATCAGGCTGCCGGTTGCGCCACGGTAGTCGATATCAAGCATCGGGTTGCTTAAGCATTCACGGACAACGCTCTCTGCCTTGTTCTGCTGCTTGCTCTCCCCGACGAGCATGACTGCAACGCCACCCTTTGACATGATTGCCCGGACATCTGCGTAGTCGATGTTGATGAGCGAGGGTTCGGTGATGGTTTCGGAAATACCCTTGACGGTCTCTCCGATCAGCTGGTCCATGACAGAGAATGCCTGGCCGAGCGGGAGGTTCGGGACGAAGTTCTTGAGCCGGTTGTTATCGAGAACAATGACCGAGTCTGCCGCGGCTGCGAGTGCCTCGAGACCTTCTTCTGCACGGATCAGGCGGGCCTTCTCAACCTGGAACGGGTAACTGACCATTCCGACGACGATAGCTCCCTGCTCTTTTGCTATGGACGCGACAACGGGGGCTGAACCGGTACCGGTACCTCCTCCCATACCTGCTGTGATAAAGACAAGGTCAGCAGATTCGAGGATTGCCTCAAGTGTCGGGCGGGCCATCTCGGCTGCGCGTTTACCGACATCCGGATAACCGCCGGCACCAAGACCTTTTGTCAAGGACTTGCCGATCAGGATACGCTTGTCGGCCTGGATCATGTCAAGGTGCTGCTTGTCGGTGTTGATCGCGATGGTCTCTGCTCCGGCTACACCCATGTGGTGAATCCGGTTTACCGTGTTGTTTCCTGCGCCACCACAACCGATGATGACGATTCTCGGTTGACCGACAAAGTCATCTTCCATTGCGTTGTTACTGCCGGGCTTGTTGATCTCTTTCTCAAGCTCGGCATTTTTTAATGCGTCGTTTATGATGCTTTGCATTTTTTCCCTCTCAAACCTTAAATGAAACCTGGTCGCTTTCCTTCAGGACACGACTTGCACGTTTTTCAACAAGTTCACGGACTGCAGCCCTTACAGCTTCTGAAACATTGGGGTATTCTCCCGAGTCTACCATCTGCTGGAGCAGATTGATCTGCTGTTCGGGCAACCGGAGCGTGATTCTTTGCATCATTGTATCTCACATTTCTGACATATGTCTGGCATCTGTCGTTCATATGTCAGACATAGAGAACTCTTGTGTCTGACTTAACCAGATGAATCAAAATAACACATTAATGTATAAATATCTTGTGCTTTGTTGGCACACTCCTGTTCAAAATGCATTTAAGACAGTTTAACCAAGTATTCAGGGAAAAGAGCGGGATTTTATGGTTGTTGACTTTCCTAAACGCGTTACTCACGGTGGTACCGGAAAGCGACAGCAGGAAAAAACCAAAAAAAAGGTACTGGATTTCAGCGCGAGTGTCAATCCGTATCCCCCGGACATCGGATGGCATTGCTCTACCGATTCGCTCTCGTCTTATCCTGACGATTCCTATCATGAGCTGAAAGAACGGATCGCGCACGTGTACCATCGCAATCCGGAAGAGATCTGTGTGGGCAATGGATCCATCGAGATCTTACGGGTGCTTTGCCAGGTTGAGCTGGGGAGACTCGGCTCCCGGAAAACTTTTTTTATCCAGCCCCCGACATTCGGTGAATATGCGTTATCTGCCCGTCTTGCAGGGGGGGAGGAGAGCCCGGATCCGGAGCATGCCGATATCCGGTTCCTCTGCAATCCCAATAATCCCACCGGGAGTCTGCTCGGAAAAGAGGATGTGCTCGCCCGGCTTTCGGATGCAAAGCAGGACGGGGCGCTCCTGTTCTGTGATGAAGCATTTATCGAACTGTCCGATCCCGCATGCAGCATTGCCGATATTTGCGATCCACATCTTTTTGTTTTACGATCCCTGACCAAATGCTTCTCTGTCCCGGGAATCCGGTTCGGGTATGGATTCGGCGATCCCGACCTGATTGAGCGGATTGAGACGGCCCGCTCTCCCTGGACCGTGAATACCTTTGCTGAAGCGTACGCGCTGCAGGCACTTCTCCACATGGAGGATCTTGCCGAGTCGCGCAGGCAGATTGAGCAGGAACGCAGGATACTCGGGCAGGAACTGTCTGCTATGGGACTTGTGTGCCACCCATCTTCCGTAAATTATCTCCTCGTGGACTGCGGGCGGAACGTTTCACCTCTTTGTGAGAAATTATCCCGGCTGGATATTCTTGTCCGGGACTGCACATCGTTCGGTCTCCCATCCTGTATCCGGGTAGCTGTGCGAACCCGGGAGGAGAACCGTATACTTGTTGAGGCGCTCCTGGCATGTATGCACTGATAATGGCCGGCGGTGAAGGCACCCGACTTGACCTTGGCGAAAAACCGCTCATCAGCATCTGCGGCCGGCCCATGATCGCCTATGTTACCGATGCTTTTACTTCCGCGGGTTGCCGGGTAATCGTAGCGGCATCGCCAAAAACCCCCATGACCCGCAACTGGTGCAGGGCATTGGAGATTCCCTGTTATAATACAGAAGGTGCCGGTTTTATTGAGGATATGATCGGGATCGTAAAGGAAATGGATGAAAAAGATCCGCTTTTTATCAGTGTTTCCGATATCCCCTGTGTAACCCCGGCGATTATCCAGTCCGTTTTCCGTTCGTATCTGGCAGGTAACCGGGATGCGTTATCGGTCTGGGTTCCGTCAGTTCTCGTAAAATCCTGCCGCGGAGGTATGCCATACCGCGAACGTATCGATGGTGTTGAGGCTTGCCCGGCGGGTATAAATATACTCCGTGGTGATCGAATCGATCAGACGCAGGATGAGATCTCCCTGCTGCTCGATGATCCCCGGCTCGCCCTGAACGTCAATACCCGGGCCGACCGGGTGGCTGCTGAAGAATTCATGAAAATTCAGGCAGGCAGAAAATCTGATCTCTGATATTATCAATCCCCAATCCCCCCAAATTATGCCAATCCCCGAAAAACAAGCACAATTCTGTCATATTTTTCAGGAATTAATATAAAGTTTCCCGCCCTAGATCTCTCTACTATGGTGGAGTCGCAGGAGATCGAGCTGCAGGGTCATATCATTGACTCCGGGATCATGACGCAGCTCTTTGACCGGGTCATGGACATGGGGGGAAATTTTGAGATCCTCGTATTCGATATCGGGAAAAAGAAGACCGATTCGAGCTATTCCCGCCTGCGAATCGCCGCGTCCAGCAAGGAGAAACTTCACGCCATCCTGTCCGAACTCCACCGTCTCGGGGCACGTCCTGTTGAAGTAAAAGATGTTTATCTTGTTGCTGCAGAAGCAGACAGGGTAGTTCCCAAGGGATTTTACACTACCAGCAATCATCCCACCCAGGTGAAATGTCACGGGGAATGGATCCCGGTCGAAGCAATTGAGATGGATTTTCTTATCGTTGTCGATCCGTCACAAAAAAGAGCTGTCGCGATGCCTCTTGGCAAGATCCGGAAAGGTGATCTGGTAGTTGTCGGGGAACAGGGTGTCAGCGTCATTTATCCCCAAAGGCCCCGGGAGGAGAGCACCTTTGAGTTCATGCACGGGACGGTCTCTCCCGAACGCCCCAGTGAGACGCTCATTGCCAGGATCGCAAAGGAGATCCTGGAGGTGCGCAGGAATGGCGGCAAGATTGCCCTTGTCGGGGGGCCGGCAATCATTCATACCGGTGCGGACAAGGCCCTTGCCGGCCTGATCCACGACGGATACATCAATGTGCTCTTTGCCGGTAATGCTCTTGCCACCCATGACATCGAGTACAACCTCTACGGGACCTCGCTTGGCATGGATATTTCTACCGGTAAACCTGTCATGGGCGGGCACCGGCACCACCTTTATGCGATCAGCGAGATCATGCGGGCCGGGTCCATTAAAAAAGCGGTTGATACCGGCGTGATTACCGGGGGAATCATGTACGAATGCGTGAAGAATAATGTCCCGTTCGTCCTTGCCGGTTCCATTCGTGACGACGGTCCCCTGCCCGATGTCATCCAGGATGTCATGGAGGCACAGGATGCCATGCGGGAACATATCAAGGGATGCAGCATGGTCCTGATGGTAGCAACACTCCTGCACTCCATTGCGGTCGGGAACTGCCTGCCCTCAAGTGTCAAGACGATCTGCGTTGATATCAATCCCGCCCACCTTACGAAACTGATGGACCGCGGGACCACCCAGGCAATCGGGATAGTCTCCGATGCAGGTACATTCCTTCCCCTCCTGGCACGGCAGCTGGAGATCCAGGGTCGGGCTTAAAAATACAAAATCTTATTTTATCGTGTCAGTGGCATGCAGTACGGCTTCTCGTTTGAAAGAACGTACTCCCACTCGTTCCTGCAGTCACATTCTGTTTCCAGGAGGGCTTTTACGAGTTCGCGATCGGCATTGAGGGAATAATCCCGGATGCCTTTGACCAGCTCGTAGTCGCATTTCCCGCAGTTGTGAGGTCCCCGCTTCTGGCCCCCTCCAAGCGGATCGCAGGTCATGTGAACCGGTGAATCCTCAAGAAGGGTAAGGACGCTCCAGATGTAGGGCGGGCGATAGGCTCCCCGCTTCCAGTAAAATTCGAGTTCGGTTCTCCGCTGGACCGTGCAGGGATTCATGGAGATGATCTCGGCATGCTCCATGGCATCCCGGATAGATCTTTTCATATCTTCGAGAGCCTCTTTCTCTGTCAGGAACAGGGGTTTATGCAGGAGATATGCCTTTATACCGGCACCCGCTGCATGGGCAACCCGTGCTGCAGTTTTGAATTCGGCAAAAGTGAAGCCCTTCATAATACACTTTTCCCGGATCTCATCGCTGCTCGTCTCAAGTCCGACAGCGCAGTAGAGCGGCATCTTCCAGCTGCCGTCATCGAGTTTTTCTATGAACGGCTGGAGGGTTTCGTCACGGATAAATTCCGGTCGTGTTTCTGCAATAACCAGTTTTCCCCGGAAGGTTGTGGCAATATCGTCAAGAAATGCGGGGGGGACTTCAACAGGATCAAAAAAACTTCCTGAAGTGAAGATCTTCACCATCCGGAAATCGGCCACGTTATATTCTGCAAGGATCCATGTAAGCTGTGCCCTGAGGTGACCGAGCAGCGCTTCGCAGGACTGCTCCCCGTACCGCTCGTGACGGTAACTGCACATCCTGCATTTCGACCAGGAGCATCCGGCGCTTTTGAAAATTATCGTGAGACAATCGAGGAGTTCCTCTCCGTGACGCTCGGATCCTTTCCATGAGGCCATGGGTTTTTCTTTCATTTCAGAAATCATTAACATCCTAATAGTTGATCTTGTATAGATGAAAAAGATCGTCCTGTACCTGATGGGACTTTTCTTTCTCATTGCAGTTGTTTCGGCATATCAGGTCAATATCGATGCCCCGGATACTCTTGCAGTGGGAAAACCCCTCATTGTGACAGGAACGACTACTTTTGGAATCGGTACTCCGATAGATGTAGTTCTCTATAACCAGCTGACGACGACATCAGAGATCCAGCGGAAGATCTCGTATGTCCAGGAAGATAAGACGTTCCGGGCAGTCTTTGATACCACCGGCCTCAAAAAAGGCATGTACAAAGTGGAAGTTCCGGCAAACGGTCTTGGTAATTCAGTTACCATGCGTCTCGTCCAGCTGATCGATCGTTCCGATGAGATATTCCTGTCATCACCGAAAACACAGTATTACAATGGCAAAATCTACATTGCCGGGACTATCCAGACGGATGAAAATTCCGGCATCCAGATTGAAGTTGTTGGATCCGACAATTCTGCAGTTTTTGGTCCTGCCTATGTTAATACCAATAATGCAGGAGATTTTGCGGTTGATGTCCCGGTCCGCGGTGCTGATGACTATGTGATCAGTTTTACGGATGCGAAAGGGTACGTGGGCTCAAGAACAATCTCGGTTCTGGGTGAGCGACCGTCTGTTACCGCAACGGCAGGTGAAATGGTTACCCCCATTGAGGCGATCGCCTCGGCCCATACGCGGGCCTCCCGTGATCATCCTGCATTTTTTATCGTCAGGACCGGGTCAGGGCCGGTGACTCTTTACACATCCTCTACTATTGACTGGGTGATAGAATATTTCAATGAGAATGGTGTCCTTCAGGTAGTAAATAACCAGGGAGAATTCAACCCGGAGATGGCAGAACTCCAGGGCAAAGGTAAGACCGTTTACGTGAAAGTCTATCCTTACCGGTACGGGATAAGCGGGGATGTTTTTCTTTTTGGTGAGAATGTCAATACGATTGTCGTCAGCCCAGCCGTCCCTGCTCCCTTCGCATCCACCGAAACACCGGTACCCCCGCCAACGCAAAAATCCTCCATCCTGCCCTGTCTATGCATTATTGCGATCTGCCTGGCAATGATCTTCCTGAGCAGTTCCCTTAAAAAGTGACCGGGCTCCTCCCTCATTCACGATAAGAAGCCTTTTTTATATCCCGCAGCCAACATATGGAGCACTGCCGGGGTAGTCTAGTCCGGGAAGGCGGTAGCCTTGAAAGCTACTGGTGCCCTGCACCTCAAGAGTTCAAATCTCTTCCCCGGCGTAAGAATGGGGGATTGTTAATCCCTCCTGTTTTTTCCTGAGAAACTCCGTCCGTTATTACCGGCAGGGGATTGCAGCGATGACATCAACCGGTAATGCCGGGTTCATCGCTCAGGTAGCAGCTGCCAATCGCGTTTTGAGGATATACGGATGGAACCGGAACCTGGTCCGGTTTGTTCTTATGGAACGACCGTGTGACCTTGCCCGGTTAAAAGATGTGATCTCGGATCTGGATTGCGTGTACGGGCAGTGCCGCCCATCACGCTGCGAACGCGATAGTGCACCGTGTGCACGGTCTTTTGTCCTGAATACACTTATGCAGGACGGGAAATTTCTTGCGAAGGCAGCCGGAGAATAATACCATACAAATCCGGAAATTTTTTACGGGATGTGATCGCGAAACATTTTTTTGGCGATTCCTCAATTGAAGCCACCAATCAAAATTTTGTTTCAGGTTTTTTTAGAAGCTATACCTGGAACAACATGCTGGACGTTCTTGGGGGCTTCGGTTTCACCTCCGCCTCCGCCACGGGGGCATCCCCCCATTGCGATGACGACGTATTACCTGGTACCGGCCTCGTCCAATCGCAATGCGTCCCGTCCCCCTTGGGGGACTGGTGGCGCAAGAGGGGGGTAGGATATCAAAAGTTAGTGGCACCAAATGATGAATCACCTTTTTTTTAGTTCTCTTTGAGCCGGGTAAATTTTTCCGGGAAAAAATAAAAAATCCCGGATCGGCTTTCACCGGTTTTTAACCCGGAATGCCCAATCCCTCCATGATCATGATCAATCGTGAAAGAATAATGGCCTTTAAATCAGTCCTTTTGCAAAAATACCTGATTTTTGAGCCCCATATAATGCCCGTAGCAGCCCCGCAAACGCTATCCGGCAAAGGTCTTTTGGCACTCTGATAATATCCACGTTTTGGGCGGGATCTGCCCACAGAAACGCACTATGACCTCCATGAATATTTGCCCGTTTCTAAAAATACGCCCGATTTGGGGACTTTTTAAATCGGAGCCTTATACGGGCTTCTTTTTCCGGGATCGGGAGGCCATCGGAGCCCGCAAAATGCCCGGATTGGGTTCAGGTCACATGATGGGATCTGCGGGATCGACAGAAAACACCTCAGAAAAAACAGCCCTCATATTCGCGTTCCGGCAGCGTTTCTTAGTGCCGGATGGGGTAAAACAGGTGGCAAAAACTGTTTGGATTCTATGAGTGATATAGGCCATTCTACGAGGTGCATTCCAGCCGTATTTTGGCATTTAACGCGATATTCGGGCTTATTTTCCACAGGAACTGAAAAGAGCGGATTATCGGGGTTTTCCGGTATTGACCGGTATACCAAAGAGGGAAAAGGAGCCCTTACAGGGGTTATTTTTGCGGTGCAACGGCCCCCCTCAATACCGCACGGTTTCGACCGTTTCAGCTTTGTTAATCAGCATTCTTTGGAACTATTCCAATGTCAGTTATAATGAACACAAAAGTGAATGCTCCGGGTGCCATAATCGAGCATGACGTGATCAATGAAAACCGGTGACTGCCTGCAGGAAAAAAAGGATCTTTTTTATTTTTCGGAAATCTTCGCCATTACATCTTCCAGATCTTCACAAACAAAAACCCGGTGAAGGTGTACCCGACAACCTCCCAGATAAGCGTGCTGATGTAAAAATAAACCGGCCAGGTCATGGAGGTGTACATGACAAAGAGGCTCGGGATGGCCATGAGCAGGAAGGTGATGCCCGTGAAGTGAAGTCCTTTTGTAATCGGGCTGATGCCGGCAAGCGAGCCTTTCACCTGATCAAAGACTGCGGCCTGGACAAAAGCAACTACGAACGGGTACATGAAGAAGAGGAGCATGATCGGGTCGTCCATGGCCCGCATCCCGCCGTATGCTGATGGCTGGTACGGGATGATGAGGCTGATCATCCACGAGCTTGCCATGAGAAACACAAGAAGGGCCGCCCCACCCGCGAGACCCCCGGTGAGAATATTCTTTGCATTCATGCAGGAACCGTCAATTCCGGAATTTATTAAAGATCATGGTTGCGCTGAGTGAAAATGACGGGATCATTTCCAGATACGGTTTTTTCCTGAATCCGCATTCAGGTTATGGTTGTTCCGCGATCTCTTCGTTGCCCGGGAATTGAAATATATCCATAATTTTCCACACCCTGCCGTACCCGTATCATTGTTTTTATGTGGTTGAACCGCAAAACGTACTGGATAGAAATTCCAGAGGATCTTCGATGTGTGTTGCAGTACCCGCAGAAGTGCTTGAGATACGAGACGGCAATATCGGCCTCGTTGATTATGGCGACTTAAAACAAGAAGTCCGCCTCGATCTGGTTGACGTAAAAGTCGGAGAATATGTTCTCGTCCATGTCGGGTTTGCCATCCAGCGCCTGTCCCGGGAGGAGGGACTTGAGACCCTGGAGATCTTCAAGCAGGTGTATGCGGCGCTGGAGGAATAATGCACGAGTACTCCATCGCGTATGACCTCTATGCCACCTCCCGCAGGGCAGCGGTCGAGAATAATGCCAAACGGGTGAAGAAGGTCAGTGTTGACGTGGGGAAGATGGCGATGGTCAACCCGGAGCAGGTGACGTTCCTCTTCGACACCATCAAGGAAGAAGATCCCCTGTTTAAAACAACCGTGCTCGACTGCCATGAGGTTGCACCCCGGACAAAATGCCACTGCGGGTATTCCGGCGAGGAGATTTTTGTCTGCCCGGGATGCGGGGCGCTTCCCGAGCTGGTCAAAGGCCGGGAAATTGTTGTCACGAATGTCGAGATCGAGGTGGAAGATTAAATGAAAGTCAACATGATGCATGGAGCCGGCGGTGAAGTGATGGCAGAACTTCTCCAGACCCTGACCCGGTTCCGCAACAATAATGCAGGCGGGATCGGTCTTGAGGCCATGGACGATGGCGCGGTGATCCCGTTCAACGGAGCCAATCTGGTCTTCACTACAGATTCCCATGTGGTACGCCCGATCTTTTTTCCGGGCGGGGATATCGGGAGGATCGCGGTCTCAGGAACTATCAACGACCTGGCCATGATGGGTGGCAAACCAATCGCCCTCTCGTGCGGCATGATCATAGAGGAAGGGTTTGAAGTCGATGACCTGGCACGGATTGTTGCATCCATGGATGAAGCACTCGGGGAATCCGGTGCGAACCTGGTCACCGGCGATACCAAGGTCATGGAACGCGGTGCCCTGGACGGGATTGCGATCAACACTTCCGGCATCGGCATTGCAAAGACGGTTGTCAGGGATAATGGCCTCATTCCCGGAGACGTGATCATAGTCTCCGGTACCCTGGGGGATCACGGGCTTGCTATTATGGCCCACCGGGAAGGTTTCGATCTGGGGGAACAGATCAAATCCGATGTTGCCCCGCTCTGGAAGATGATGGAGAAGGTCCTTGATGCCGGAACCATCCATGCCATGAAAGATCCCACTCGTGGCGGGTTTGCGAATGCCATTAACGAGATGGCGAGAAAGAGTGGTGTCTCTGTCCGGATCTCGGAAGAAGCGCTCCCCATCCGGAAGAATGTGCGGAGTGCTGCTGCAATGCTGGGTATTGACCCGCTTGAAGTAGCTAATGAAGGAAAAGTGGTCATGGGTGTCCCTGCCTCAGATGCCGAAGCGATCCTTGCGGCACTCCGGGCCCATCCGTACGGCAAGGAAGCGAGGATTGTCGGCAGGGTGACAAAAGGCGCCCATGTGATAATGGAGACTGCGATTGGCGGCGAGCGGTTTATTGAACCGCCTATGGGCGATCCGGTGCCCCGGGTCTGTTGAAGGTATACGATAAATGTTGCCGGGATAATCCGGTTCTCTCTCAATTTTTGATAAATCCCTCTCCAGAGCAGCAGGAACGGTGTCTCCGGTTTCCGGTTGCAATTGCGTGTTCATCTTTCCCCGGTTATTGCGGGGTTATCCCGCCACATGGCCCTTCCCGGATGACGGGAGGCAGGGAGGTTTTACCGGTGCCACAGATCCGCCGCGGGTGTGTTCCATCGGGAGAGGCAGTGTTCATCATAACGATATTGAGAAATTTGCCAGCCATATCCGGATGTTCGAATCACCTGGTTTAAAAGTCTCGCAGCAGGAATGATCGGCTTACCGATGTTTCAAAAAAAAATTGAATTCACATTATTCCGGTTTATGATTGCATAACAACACATTCAGGTATCGGTGGATAATCCTATATCTGCATGATACGGCGGTAGGTCTCCCGCGGTGCATGAATAATGAACCGTGCCCCCTGTCCCTGTGTTCCCGTTTCCCTGATGGTGAGATTCGTTATTGCAAGGATCTCGCGGGAGAGGAACAGGCCAAATCCTGTATTCTTAAAATATTCCCTCCGGAAAATCTTCTCTTTCTGGGGATCCGGAACACCTGCTCCGTTATCTTCGAATATGATATCTACCCCGTCTTCTTTCTCCTCGGACCGGATCCTGATCTCTGTTACATGCTCTCCATGCCTCATGGAGTTTTCAATCAGGTTATAGAACACTTTTTCAAGAAGCGGATCTGCATAAACTTCGATTGGCGGAAGTGTCACGTTGATGAATACTTTTCGCGGGTCAATAGTGGCAGAGGCAAGAGAGATCGTCTCCGCGATATTGTGCCACTGGGGCGAGTGCACGCCAATATTCTGGTAATCACGGGTGAAGAGGATCTGGCTGCGGATTGCACTGGCTGCAGTTTCTTCTTTCTCGATATACTTCAGCATAATGGGATCTGTGGTGTCCTGGCGGGAGAGTTCAAGATACCCGATCAATGCCGTCAGCTGGTTGAGAATATCGTGCCGGGTCACGTTATTGAGCAGGTTAAGCTTCTTGTTTGCCTGGGATATGGCTTCCTGCCAGAGTTTGTTGTCAGTAATATCGACCGCGGTGCATATGACTGCGGGCTCGCCGGTTTCTGCTGCAGAGACCAGTGCCCATCGAAGGCTCCCGTCCCAGGCACGGAACTGCACTTCGATGTCTCCGACCCGGTGGTTATCACGGATCTTTGCAATGAAACTTTCACGCTCAGCCACATCCGGTATAAGGTCCGAAAGGGATTTCTGCAGGAGTTCATCGCTGTCGTATCTTACTATCTGGGCAAACTTCTTGTTTGCTTCCCGGATCCTGAACGTTTCACGGTCATAACTGAAAGCGCCTGCCTGGGAATTATAGTATGTCCCGCAGGTCCGTTCACCTTCTTTCCGGTACACCTGGGCATATGTCGAGATGAGGACCCCGAGTGAGACAAAAATATAGAACCAGACGGTTGCAAGGGTATACGCCCGTATATCCGGAAGACCGATAAGGAAGACGATAGCAAAGTACAGCCACCCGATAGCAACCGTCCCGTAAATGCTCATTTTAGGGCGTGAGAATGCAATAAGGACAATCGGGATGAGATAAAAATAGGGAAAGACCTCGTAAATTCCCCGGTTCAGGCTGACAACCGTAATGAAAGCCGCAGCAATGGCACTCACTACAATACAAATATCATAGATTCTCTGTTTTTTTGGGGAAAGCAGCCGCATATATTGTTTTCACCGGAGCCTTTGAATAATGGACAACTGATATCCTGTAATCAAAAGTGGCGATCCGTATTTATAAATGTATAGACCGGTTTCCTTTTTAATCCCCGGAAAATGGTTTTTAGATTTTATTGATTATTCAAGATGCGACAACAGAAGATCAAGGGCCGCAATCTCGGGTTTTCCCCCGCACTTCTTTACGATGCCAATATGATAATCTATGATTTTCTTTAGTTCGGGATCGTGGTTATGGGCATATCTCGTGGCATGGACGGTTGCATCGATGATGCTGTTGAACCCGCGGTTTACCGGATGAACAGCCACATTCCTGATGATCTCTTTTTTGAGTGTGAGTGAAACGGTCAGTGCTTCTGTTGCCTTGTGCTCAACCGACACAAAAAAAGCAGCCCAGGCATCGGCAGCTGCAAGCCGTATCATCGTCTTTCCCTCAACGGTTTCCTCCACAAAAGCATCCCCCGGGAGATCTTCAAACGCTGTTTTCACGTAAAGGACCGGATCATGCACAAAATTTGCAACCACCCAGAGATCCCGTTCAATATTTACCGCCGTGTGACTTCCGCAGAAGAGTACCATGCTGGCCTTGCCGCTGCGGAGGTGAATCCCCATAGGCGCAGCATTCGTACCGGTCGTGGCAATCACTTCATTGATCCCGCCTTTCAGGAGTCCCATGACCATCCCTCCCCCAGGGCAATATAGATCGCTGCAATTGTTATATCTGCAATGGAACCCGGGTTGATGTCATTCCTGATGCATTCTTCATCGAAATCTTCGATGGATCGTTTTCCTTCCAGGACTTCACGGGCAGCCGCCATTGTCCGGGTTGCAGTATTCTCACCATGTTTTTTAATGATGAATGTGTCCGGCTCGGTAGCAAGAAGTGTCATGAACATAGTGACAATCGACTGCCTTCCGGCCCCGGTCTGGTGGAGCAGGTCAGCACCGCGGCGGGTAAGGGGAAATCCGGTCACCCACTCGCGGGCAACCATATCCCTGGCTGCAGAGTGCTGCATCACGTCGAGAAGGGTCATGTCCCGGTCCCTTATCAGGGTCAGCGTGTGGGGATCATTGACATCAAGTTCGTCGGTTGCATTCATCCTGACCGAAGTCATGGCAAAAGCCTTGTAAAATGCTACCGCATCAGAAGTGTCTGTTCTCGCGATCGCGTCCAGCGCCCCGGGAATGTTTTTCCCGTACACGAGCGGGATGATGAGAATGAACGCCCCGAAATGGGTGTTTCCTCCCGAATGGCAGTTGGTGTCCCGGATCGCGTGCCTGATAATCTCCCCGATCCGTCCTTTTCCGGATTCAGCTTCTTCGAGAGCCGGGCGGGCACAGATAACTGATGCAAGGAAATGCTCTAAACGGGTCTCGGGGTAGTCGTGACAGCGGTCAACATTGCCCGGTTTCGGGTAGGCGCAGACCTCCAGCATCATTGCCAGTTGCGCCCGATCAGCTGCTTTCATCGGGAGGCACATCATGGAATACACGACCCATTATTGTATCAGAAAGATCGCGCTTCAGGCGCATATACTCTTTCCTGGAGATTTTCGTCTGCTTGAGGGTCATATCCCGGAACATGCAGGGAGATGAGGTCTTACAACACCAGGCAAGACTGCCAAAACAGGTTTTTTTCCCTCCTTCCAGAGGTGTTCCTTTCACCGACCCCAGTTTTATGTCGATATAATCCTCCCGTGGAATACCCAGCCGGGACAAGGTGGGGATGAGGGGGCACTCCTTGACCGGCATGCAGCAGAACGTCAGGGCACGAACGTCGCCTCCCCGGCAGAGCTGCTTGGGTGAGTTGTACCAGCCATCTTCGTCAGCATAACGGGATATTGCAGCATCGAGTCCCGAGAGTGTTCGTTCGTCCGATTTCCGGGCCAGCGAGACCATATCCGCCCCGTGAGATAGCATCTCGCGCATCCGGTCGAACGTATTGATGGAGTTGTTGGCGATGATCAAAAGCGGGCAGCTGTTCCGTATCTGCCGGAGTTTTGCAGAACCGAAGTCCATGAGATCGATGTGCAGGATATCTGCGCCGGCCGACCAGATGTTTCTTGCAAGCACCCGGTCGTCATCGGCAACCCCCGCCCGGATCTTTACCGATACGGTCACCCCTTTTGCCTTGAGTGCCCGGATCGTTGCCGTCAGTTTTTGCTGGTGTTTGAGGTAGTATTCCCCGCACCCTGCTGCGACCATGGCAGGCTGCCGGCAGTGGGCGTCGATCTCGTACACAACGCCGTCCCCGAGTGTTTCTGCAAGGGAGGCGAATGCTCCGGGAGTGACTCCACGGAGATTGATCCCGAGGATCAGAGGATTTCCCTCCACGAGGGTAATCTGGTGTCGCAGTTCTTCAGCCGGGTTATCGAACAGGAATTCCTTACGGTCACCTCCGGCAGCTATCTCTTTTGCCGCTGCCATTGTCGGCTCGTCAATGGAATATCCCCCGATAAAAGCGAGACCTGCAAACTCTGAACGTTCAAGCACATAGGTGCTGTCAACAATCCCTGCCATGGAAGCAATGGCTATCGGTGTCCTGGCTATCCGGTCGTTTATGAGCAACCCAAAGCGCTCAAACGCATCCATCATGAGTTCATATCTGTTGACAGTACCATAACAAATTCCTTTGCATATTATATGCCGGAACAATCAGGTGTTACTTTAGAGATCAAAATGACCTGAATGTTGTTTAGGAAAAACCGTGAGCCATGTTTTATCTTATTGATTGTTTATTGGCATCCTGCAGGATGTTGCTCGTATCATACTCTCTGATACATGGGGGTTCCGGTAAAAAAATGTCTCCCTGCCTGGTATCCACGGTCCTGAGTGCGTGCGTAAATCAGCCTGCTTTTTTAAGGGTAAAATGAATGGCTGCACCTTTATCCGGCTGCCCCTTAATCCGGTCATCCGCCCAGATTTTCCCCCCGTAGTTCTCGACCAGTGTCCGGGCAATAAAAAGGCCCAGGCCTTTTCCGCTTTTGGGGTTCATTCCTTTCCGGAACCGGTCAAAGACGACCGGTTTCATATCATCCGGAATGCCCGGCCCGTTATCACTGACGATGACCTCCACATGATCGGGATGATCGACGACCTGCAGGAAAATCTCTGCTTTCGCCCCGGCGAATTTTGTGCTGTTTCCCACAAGGTTTGCAAACACCTGGCCAAGGAGCGTATCTGCCATGACCCGGGCTTTTGTACCTGAATAACGAATCCTGTTGGTTGAGAACCGTCGGATCTCGTTCCGGATGATGTCATCCAGGACTATTTCCCGTATCGTTTCTTTTATTTCGTGTAACCTGCGGATCGTCGACACATTCCCGATAATCTCCGTGCTTTGGTTGATGCAGTTGACAAGTCTCTGGGCATGGGATTTGTGGGTATCTGCGGTTTTCATCAGTAATAGTTCGGTGAGTGCCAGGGCACCGGTATTGACATTGTTGATATCATGGGTAATAATGTCAAGGTAGAGGTTCGCCTCATCATTGGCTTCTGAGAGACGTTTCTGGCCGGAAAGAACCTCTTGGTGCTGGATCACGGCTGCTTCATAGGCAGAAAGGAGGAGCTCAATGATATGCTGGCGGCTGTGCGATATCCTGAACGTCTTCCCCGAGTGGATGAGATCAAACGGCTGACCCGGGATGTCCTCCGGAGCCGGGTGGCTCGCATCCGCAAGAACCTTTTTTAAGTGGGATATGAGATGATCTCCCTGGTAAGGTTTCGTGATGAAGTTATCTGCTCCGGATACGAGGGCATAAATGATGTCCTTGCTGTCTACCAGCATAGTCAGGAGGATGACCGGAATATGGCAGTACCGCTCGTCGCTTTTGACTGCCCTGCAGAACTCATACCCATCCATAACCGGCATGACAATGTCACTGATGATGGCATCAGGTTTTTCAGAATCCAGCATGTCAAGCGCTTGTCTGCCATTTTCTGCAACTACCGGGACAAATCCATGTTTCTCCAGGATGCTTTTGAGGATCTCGGCCTGAGTCCGGCTGTCTTCAGCTATCAAGACCTTCGCATGTTTTCTGGTAGAGATGCCTCCCCGGCTCATGGTTTTTTCCTGTATATTCACATTGGTACTCAATATTAAAATGATGACCTATTTATAACGCAGCAAATTTCATTCCTCTACCCTGATGAGCCCGGGTGTCCGGGTTGCTCCAGCAGTATGGCCGTGAATGGTCTTGCAGAAACGATATATGTGGTCGCTTCTCTCATACGTATTACGGAAACGAAGATCGATCCGATAAAAATTATTACGATCAGTACCCATTTTTCATACAGCGTGATTACATAAGGTCGGAATATCCGAATCTTGTCTAAAACACCAACAAACCATACTATTGAGGTTACATTATATGAGCAGGAAGGGAATGTTACTCGTTGGGCACGGAAGCACGATGCCCTACAACCAGGAACTTGTTGAGAGAACTGCTGTCTTCATCCGGGAAAAGCACCCGGATTTTATTGTGAAAAGCGGTTTCATGAATATGAATAAACCCTCTATCAAGGACTCGCTTGAAGCTTTCCGGCACGAACCGATCGATGCTCTTGTTGTTGTCCCTCTGTTCCTGGCAAAAGGCGTACACATTGAAAAAGATATTCCCGGTGAGATTGGACTCCCGGAAGGTGTGAAAAAGGGCAATTTTTCGCTGAATGGCAAGAGCGTTCCCATGGTCTATGCTGACCCCATTGGCAGCGATCCCCTGCTTGCTGATCTGATGGTGAAGAACGCATCCAAAGCACTCACCCTCATCTGAATTCCCTTTTTTTATGCATATCCTGGTTCTGGACACGATCCATGGCGGGGATGCAATAGGCCGGGCGCTGACTGCCCGTGGCGACACTGTCGATACCGTGGATGTTTACCGGGGAACCGGTGGAGTCAGTATAAAGACCGCAGGCTCGCGCACATATGATCTGATAGTCGCCCCTGTTCATCTCGACCCGGATCATATCCTGCTCAGGACTGCGCATGCCCCGGTCATATCCCATCACGAGGCAGTTCGACAGCTTCTTGACGGGAACATACCCATCCCCATGATCGAGATCACCGGCACAAGGGGAAAAACCACGACCGCACATGCCCTTGCTTCAATCCTTCCCGGCAGGGGAATCCTCCATACTTCTTCCGGAACGTACCGCTTCCCCGGAAAGGAATGGATCTCGCGTACAAGCATCACCCCTGCGTCAGTTCTTCATGCAGCCGGCCTTGCGCGGGAGATCGGCGGCTGGCTGGTTGTCGAGGAATCCCTCGGTGTCACCGGTGCAGGAACGCTCGCGATCATTACTTCTGACGAGGACTACTCCTTTGCAGCCGGGAAGAAACTGGCGGTTGCTGCGAAGATGGAATCGGCGCGTTTTTCAAAACAATTACTGGTAGCCGGGAATTTACGCAGTGGGGGATCTCCGGGAGTTGTGCATCTTGAGGATATTGTGTCATCCGAGCGAACCGGATGCCGGGTCAATATTGCCGGGAAGGAATTCCGGTTCAGTAACTCCCTTCTTCTGCTCCCGTCGTACAGGGTTCCCCTGGAACTGGCCGCCGCCGCGGCAGCAATCCTCGGATTTGATCCAACCCCTCTTGCATTGTTTACTGCCCTTCCCGGCCGGATGTCCACCACACGGACCGGCGGTATCCTTGTTGTCGACAATTCCAACAGCGGTACAAATGCCGATACCGCCCTGGATGCCATGCGGTATGCACGGGCACTTGAGGGCAACCCGGAAATTACTCTCGTCATCGGGAAAGCCGTGGGTGATGGTGCAGTCTGCGAAGGATTTCCCCCCGATCAGGTCCTTTCCGTAATCAGGGTGGCTAACCCGCAGCGGATTGTCTGGGTCGGCGATCTCCCTGGCCGCGAAACTCCCGGATACCGTGAGCTGGAACCACTCCTCACTGCCCGCGCTGCCTCTCTTGAAGAAGGCTATTCCCTTGCAAAAGACAACACTCATACGGGTTCCATAGTCCTTGCCGTTAAAACCTGGAGATGACTTTAAACCATGAAATCCATGCACCCCCGGCCCAGTTCGATCGTAGCCGCCCTCTATACGGCACGAGATCTCAAGGTTGATGTCTCCATCCTTCACGGGCCATCCGGCTGTTCGTTCAAACATGCCCGGCTTCTCGAAGAGGACGGGATGCGGGTCCTGACAACCTCTCTTGCGGATAATGAATTTATTTTCGGGGGCCAGAACCCGCTTGAGGAAGTGCTCCGGTATGCCGAGGATAATTTTTCCCCGGAACGTATGGCAGTGATCGGGACATGCGTTGCCATGATCATTGGTGAGGATCTCCAGTCTGCCATTGACGGGGCAGGTATTACCACGCCAACTATTGCTGTTGATATCCATGCAGGCTATCCTGAAAATATTGCCGGCGTGCTACGGACGCTGGAAGCAGCAGAAGAAGCCGGGTGGATCACTGCAGAAGAGATGACCCGGCAACGGTACATGATGGAGAAGGCAAACGAAGTGGAGCGCTTGCGGGGAGCTGCCTGCAAAGCGTACATCGAGCCGTCCCGGGGAGACCTGAAACATCTCGCGGCAGAGCGTCTTCTCGGACTGGTCCGCAGCGGGAAGAAAGGGGTCGCGATCCTGAACGCGAAGAAAGAGACAGCGTACATGTTCTCCGACCCCCTCATTGCGCTCCACGATGTCTGTCCCCGGGCCGATATCACGTATATCGCCAATCTCGACCAGCGGGGACTCCCCAAAGTGCGGGCGGATGCAGGGCGCATTCTCGGTGAGATGACCTCCCGCGGGGTTGATCCCCTCCTCCTCGGGGCGCTTGACGAGTACGGGGCAAACGGGGAAGCGCTCGGGAAGATACTTGCGGAGATCAGACCTGATTTCGCCCTTATCACCGGTGTCCCCCATGCAATTCCTCCTGAATACACGGAAGGGATTGAATGTTTCTCGATAACCAATGGTCCCCGGCAGGTCGAGCCACTCAGGGATCTCGGCCACCGGCACGTCATGGTGGAAGTCGATCTCCACCCGAAAACACTTGGCGTGAGTGCCATCGTGGAGAGTGAGTTTGGAGCAGTACTCCGGAGCCTTCCATGAAACAGGTACTCATCTCCGGCGACCGTTCCGGCAGTGGGAAGACCAGCATCACGCTCGCTCTCGCTGCACTTTTAAGCAAGACCGACCGCGTCCAGACCTTCAAGGTTGGGATGGACTATATCGATCCTTCGTATCTCTCTGCCGTCTCCGGCAGGCCCTGCCGGAATCTCGACAGTTTTACCCTCTCGGGAAGACAGGTGCAGGATATCTTCGCGTATGGGTGCCGGGACGCGGATATCGCTCTTATCGAAGGAGTACGCGGATTGTATGAAGGAGCAGAAGCGCTCACCGATACCGGAAGTACCGCGGCAGTTGCAAAATCCCTTGATATGCCGGTAGTCCTGGTTGTTTCCGCGCAGAGCATCACCCGCAGTGCGGCAGCAGTAGTGAAAGGGTTCCAGGCGTTCGATCCCGATCTCACTATTGCCGGCGTGATTCTCAACAATATCAAGGGGGAGCAGCATAAGGCCAAGGCAAAGACGGCGATTGAACATTACTGTGATATCCCGGTGATCGGCGCGATCCCCCGCATGGACGAGATGCAGCTCGCCATGCGCCATCTCGGTCTCGTCCCGTACCGCGAAGGATCCCGGAACGGGGAATTTGAAGACCGGATCAGGACTATCACTGACCTGATCGCAGATTACGTGGATCTCAATGCGTTCCGGGCGCTCATGAAAGATACGCCGGTCACTCCCCCGTCCTCCTCTCTCTTTGATAAAAAGCCGGAGCCGGACGTCACTATCGGGATAGCGCTCGACGAGGCGTTCAACTTCTATTACGCGGACCTTTTCGATCTCCTGCATAGCCTGGGGGTGTCGTATATCCCGTTCAGCCCTGTCCACGACCGGCTCCCTGAAGCGGATGGTTATATTATCGGCGGGGGTTACCCGGAACTGTTCGCGGGAGACCTTGAGAAGAACGATCGGATGCGGGAGGCTATCCGGGAAATTTCCCGGAACGGAACCCCGGTATATGCAGAGTGCGGGGGGTTGATGTACCTGACCGGGCAGATCCAGATCCGGAAAGGATGGCGCGATCTCCCGCAGGATGAGAAGTATGCCATGTGCGGGGTTTTTTCCGGCGAAACCCGTATGCCTTCCCGGCGGGTTGTCAGCTATGTCGAGGGAACGTGTTCCCGTGATTCACCGTTCGGCTCAGCCACGTTCCGTGGGCACGAGTTCCACTATTCGGACGTGGTGCTTGCTCCTGAAACGCGATATGCCTATACCCTCTCCCGCGGTGTGGGGATCCATAACAATCTGGATGGTGCGATCAGGAATAATACCCTTGGGAGTTACACGCACCTCCATCCCGTGGCAAGTGCCGGTATGTTCTCGCATTTTGTGGATCTCTGCAGGAAGCCTGCGTAACCTGCCCCGGTTCGTCCATATTACAGGAGACAGGGCGCAGTGACAGCCTGTTCGTAATCCATGATATGGTCAACGAATGCGCTCATCTGGGAGAGTATCACCGGGTCCAGCCCTTTTTCCACACTGAGGAAGATCCCGGAGATATCCGAAAGCTGCAGTTTGTTGACGATAAAATGCAGAAATTTTGAAGCGGTTGCCGAGGGGATATGGATTAAGAGCATGCTCACGGAGTCGAACATGATGCATTTTTTCCCTTCCGGCATCTGCTTTATAAGTTCAGTGATGGCGATGCCGAGATCGGTGAGGTTTGACGGAGTGGTGACATATTTCACCCGGGCATCTGGAGCACATACACCCCCCGAATACTGGGTCACGGTATCGATGACATAGTAGGAACCGGGGCTGATCCCCTCTTTTGCGTACATCTTGGCAAGGACCTTGCAGGGCTTGTTGACCGTGACAATCAGGGGAGTACAGCCACTCTTTAAGATCTTCTTTAAGATCATCAGGTTCATGTCCTGGACTTTCTCCGGCTCGGCAAGGACCAGGCAGAGCATGCTCTCCTGAGTATTTACGGCTGGGGTTGGCATGTCCACCCGGGATCACATCCTGTTGAAAAATTCACGGTACTCCCTGGGGATATCGGCTGACCGGCCTTTGACCGCCTTTTCCTGGAGTTCTTCGATATTTTTGAGGATCTGCGCAAGATTATTTGCATGCATCACCAGCTGCATCCGGATATCCTCGGCATCGTAGTCCCCGTTTTTTGCCTGCTCTGCGATCTGCAGGAAGTCCTTCTGCATCAATTCTAATGGTTTTTTTGCACGCAGGATCGATTCCGACAGGAATACGGTCAGGGCGAGCTGGCGTTCCTCGGCCTTCACCCGGTCCGTGATATCGGTGAAGCTCTCGATGAGGTAATCCTTCCCGCCAATCTCTGCTTTCGCAACGGTCTTTAAGACCGGCACCCGTTCGCCTTTCGTATTGATGACCTCGCGCTCGATATTCAGGATATTCCGGCGAAGGTCAGTGACCGGGCATTCACCGCACTTTGCCGGGCAGACAAACTCCTGGCAGCCTTTCCCGAGCATCTGGTCACGGGAAAAACCGGTGAGGGACTCCATCAAGGGGTTGGCATCAACAATCCGGTGGGCGGTCGGATCGATGACCATGATTGCAGTCTGGATACGCTCAAATATCGTCCGGAAGAGGTCCATGGAAGAAGGGTCTCCTGAAGCAATCCCTTTGATCAGGCCCTCTTTCTCCTTTTCGGGCATACGGATCTCATGCCTCCCCGGTCTCTGTGTATCTCATTGTAGTGTGAGATAATCCCCGGAAGGTATATCAATATTTGTGCAGCCGGACACCATGCCCCGGTGGGATAAAAGAAAAAACTACAAAACCCCGGGCGCCCCACACACAATTATGATCATTTACATTGATGGAAAATATCTTCCGGAAGACCAGGCAAAGATCTCGGTTTTCGATCACGGGTTTTTATATGGTGACGGTGTGTTTGAGGGCATCCGTGCCTACAACGGGAGAGTGTTCCGGCTCAAGGAGCATGTTGACCGGATGTATGATTCGGCAAAGACGATCGATTTGAAACCCCCGATCAGCAAGGAGGAGATGATCGAGGTCATCTGCGAGGTCCTGCGACGGAACAAGCTCGATAACGCGTACATCCGCCCGATCATCAGCCGCGGACACGGGGATCTCGGCCTCGACCCGCGCAAGTGCCCGAAGCCCTCGGTGGTTGTCATCGCGGTGACCTGGGGTGCGATGTACGGCGACCTGTACGAGAAAGGGCTTAAAGCAATCACCGTCTCGATAAGGCGCAACCCGGCAGAATGCATGCCCCCGAATGTCAAGAGCCTCAACTATCTCAATAATATTCTTGCCAAGATCGAGGCGAACTACAAGGGCGGGGACGAGGCGATCTTCTTTGATACGAATGGTTACCTCTCCGAAGGATCGGGAGACAACCTGTATGTTGTCAAGAACGGTGAGATCCTCACGCCCCCGACCCTCAACAATCTTCGCGGCATTTCCCGGATGGTGCTCCTGGAGATTGCACGGTCCCTGGGGATTACGGTCAAGGAACAGAACCTCGGGTATTTCGATCTCTATACTGCCGATGAGCTGATCTGCACGGGGACTGCCGCAGAAGTGGCCCCGATTACCTGGTGTGACGGGCGCACGATCGGGAGCGGGAAGCCCGGCCCGATCACCCGCCAGCTGATGGCAGCATTCAAGACCGTTACAGAAAAGGAAGGATATCCCATCAACAAGAAATAATTTTTTCCGGGATGGTATCCCGTCATGCCGGTAGTGGATACTATCGCACATAAAAAAATGAGCAAATAAAATCCAAAAAAACATTCTTCTGCCGGTGAGTGTTACGGTGCCCGGAAACCGGGTTTAAGCCCGGAATCATCATGCCCGGTGGTTGTTCCCCATCCATAACTTATTTATGACGTTACGAGAAACTAGATAGGACAACGCGCTGCTATAGTGTAGTCCGGCCAATCATGCGGGCCTTTCACGCCCGCGACTGGGGTTCGAATCCCCATAGCAGCATTTTTCACTCGTGGTTCGATTCTCTAACGTTTTTTTTTAAGCACAAGCCATAGACCAGTCCCGGCCATGGCGCTTTACGTTTCCGGTCCAAATCTCATCTGACTCAAATTAATTGCTTCGATACCACTGCACCCATTTGACAAGGGGATCTCCGGAACTAAATGATACGGAATTATATGCAATGGGGATAATGAGGTTTCATGAGCAAATACATGGGTTCTCTTCCTCGTCATGGCTGCAATACTCTCCCTCATCCTTGTTGCAGGATGCACGCAGACATCCAGTGTATCCAACAGTCCTCCGGCCACTCCAGGCGGCAAGGTATTTCCTGCAGTATCCGTTAACAGCACACCGGTCAAGTACGCGCAGGTCAACGGGGTTACCCTGGGGTACCGCGAGTTCGGTTCCGGCGAACCGCTCCTGATGATCAACGGGTTCGATTCAACCATGGACACCATGTGGAACCAGACCTTCCTTGGCATTCTTGCATCGAAATATCATGTCTATATCTACGATCACCGGGGCATGGGTTACAGCACCGACAACAATGCAACACCCACCATCCCACTCTACGCGGAGGATGCTTCCGGCCTTATCCAGGCTCTCGGCTATGATAGTATGAACGTGTACGGGGCCTCGATGGGATCGTCCATTGGCCAGGAGCTGGTCATCAGCCACCCGTCGCAAGTCAGAAAACTCGTCCTCGAATCCGTGACTTACAGCGTCCGCGTTCCTGAATGCAAAGTCCTGCTGGCAGTCCTTGAGGAGTCTGCCCTCAATCCCGCTACGGCACCGGGTGTTCGCAAAGAGGCACAGGCAAACCTTGTCTGGAACGGCTCCTGGGATCAGCTCTCCGGCATCCAGAAAAATGTAATGCTTGTTGTTGGTACAAGTGATATCCTGACTCCCCAGCCGGTCACTGCCCGGATGGCGGGACAGATCAACGGGTCGTGGCTTGAGCGGTACAAGGATCTCCCGCACATCGGGTCGCGGAACGCCCCGGTCCAGTACGGGGAGAACACGCTGGATTTCCTCGGAAGGGAAGAACAGCCCCCCTATCCTTTCTGAAGGGGGCACAATTTTTCCGGGCCCCGGTTATGTCAGCGATGGGGGTTCGAAATCTCTATAGCGGCACTTCTTTTGTGATGGTTCGATTCTATCAATTGTTTTGAAGGAGAGCGGGAGCCAGAAACATTCTCCATAACAGCACTCGAACACTAACGGTACAATGCACTAACTCAATTTTCAGAATAAAATATCTAACAAAGTTCCTTATCAGCACTTAAGCAGTTATGGTCTGATTTCTTTTTCCAGTACGCTTTTAAAGTTGTCTAGTTCAAGATAATAATCAAAAAGTAGTTGCAATAAATTTCTTTGTGCCACTCAATAAATCAGACACCTCATCAAATGTGGGTTCACGGTCTTTATTGTGAACGCAAAGATTTCTAATATCACCTAAATGCAGTATGTGTCGCCATGTTGGAATATCGAAAACACCTTCCGCTTTTAATTTTTCAGTAAAATCAGAAATAGTCGGTGATTTCTTTGATATCTTGATTCCATGATTTGCGCAAACATGGTTTAGGTGTATTTCCAGTGATACACCGGCTAATGCACCAGCTGCTCGAAGATGGTTTTTCTTAAGAAGATCGTCAGCGGCTTCTAGCTCATGATCGAATAATTCACTTTGAAGAATACCTTCAATATCGGTTAATCTCGAATCAATTCGATCTAATGTTGAACGGAAAATATCGAGTTGGTGTGAAAATCGTGTAGAAAACGAAATATACGTATCGATAACATCTACACCACCACGTTTGACATGGATCCCCATGAGATAATCGTATATCGTATAAGTCGTAAAATCAATTCCTTTAACAGGTCGCTTTTCAAATCTGTATTGATCTTGGAACTCTTGAAAACGATCAGGAAGCAATTGTTTCACTACGGGCAAAGCCTTGGTATACCATGACTGATATTAAGTATTGATTCTATGATACCCAGTAACAATAGTATTTTTTGGAACTTTTGGGGCTCTTACTAACGTAGATTTTTGATTCTCCCTTTCTATATCAAATATTTTTACTCCTTCATTATACAGATGACCTAATTCAAGTATCAGTTTTTTTTTAGTTTCATCCATAATTGTTATTGTATAATCTAAAAATTAATACTTTGATTCTTTACGCCATCGTTGAATGCCAGTAAACAGGTTAATCCAAGACTTTTTAGTCACGATTCCTTCAGGAGCCAGATCATCCGGGTCAGGTTCACAACGAAGATCCAGGAACGGTGTTCCATCTTCCCGTGACCAAACGGTTAATTGTGTCCCTGCATGAGCAATTCATCTCTATCAACTAATTACGATTCCACCCCCTCCCTGCTCCGCAGTGAGTCGCTCGGACGCCTCGTCGGGGCCTCGCTGGGCAAAGTCCGGTTTCGTGCCACAGTACAGGTAAATGCGTAGCGCAAAACCCGACGAGGCGTTTTGCGCGTAGGGCCTCGTATCGTTTCGAAAAAACCCGGCAAAAAATCAAAAAATAATTCGGAAAATTCCGGCAAAAATTTCCAAAGAAACTTGAAGTAAACGTCTCAAAACGTTGTCTTTTTGAGTTAACGACTGATGGCGCACATATCAAAATTTTTTAAAAGAGAAATGATCGTGAACCATCTATCCCAATAAGGAGAACAGTTATTCCTGCTCATCAGCACGTGGTAGTCCTGTTGTTCAAGAGGGAAAGAAAATTTTTTCAAGATTAGCGATCGATGCTGTTTTGAGAAAATGAGCAGGTTTTTTTAAATACCCTTCTGATTCCGGGTCCCGTTGCAGAAAAATCAGTCAGAAAATGATTTGAAATGGCCATATTTTTTGTGTGCCTGTTCGATGGGCATAACATCGAGGATCCTGACTGTTTTGTCCACCTCGCAAATTCGGTAGAACGCGGTCCAGGTCCTCCCGATATGCAGCCGGTACAGAACATATCCATCCTTGAGGCATAATTTCTCTTTGTCCCCTCGTTTCCCGGGATACGGATTTTCGCGGAGGGTTGCAAGTTTTTCTTTTGTTATCCTCCGGCTTTTCTCATCAAACCCGTTGATCTTATCGACCTGTTCCTGTTCGATGAGAAGGTGAAACATCAATCTTTGATCTCCGAGAGCGAAACGAATTTCCCTTCTTCTTCAATGCGCCTCATATCTGATACAAGCCGCTCCTTTTTACGGGACTCCATCATCTCTTGCAGAAGCTCTGTGTAGGTCTGTCCGGCAGAACGCATCTCGGAAAGTTCCCTCCATACCGGTTCTGCTACCGGAATCCGCTTTACTGCTGACATGATCATATGATACACATGGCACACATGAATAACTTTGGCTTGTCCCTCTTTTGTCGTACCGGTTGTCCGCTCTTTTTGATGTCCATCAACCGATTGATCATAAAATCCGGATTACCTGATGGCATTTTTCCCGATCTTCTGATTCCGGGTCTCGTTGCAACGTTTGCGTTTATTTTTGTACTTTTGGCACTGGCTCTTTTTCATCTCAAAACCGGGTCCAAATCCCAATTACTAATAAATACTAATTTGTGCCAAATTAGTAATTGGTGCGCTGACTCATGACACAACTGCCCGAAAAACCTCCGGTTGACTGGACGAAGGACATCCCCGATGGGCAGAGTGAATTTTTTTTGAATGAACCGTTCAAAAAAGATGTGATCGAGTACAACCGGCGCTATCTCTTCTGGGACGAGCTGAAGTACCGGATGCCCGATGCCGATCAGAGGAAAATGGCATGGGCCGTCATGAAATTATACCGGTCAATGCGGCAGGAGCATGTCTCCTATCCCCCCCTCCGGCTCACCTACTCGATCATCGCAGAGATAGTAAAAAGCCTCCATGCCATCGACAGCTACCTCACCGGCAATATCCGTATCCACAACAAGACCATCCGTCTCGAAAAGTCTTACATCATCAACTCGTTCATGGAGGAAGCAATCGCCTCAAGTATCCTCGAAGGTGCGGCAACAACCCGGAGCATTGCAAAGGAGATGCTACAAAAAGGCAGGAAGCCCAGAAACAGTTCCGAGCAGATGGTGCTCAACAACTACGAGGCGATGAACTTCATTCTCGAACATAAGGATGACCCGCTCACACCCGCTCTCATCCTTGAGATCCACCGGCTGGTAACAAAAGGGACCATTGACCGGGAAGCGGTCGGACAGTTCAGGACAAACAATGATATCGTAGTTGCAAACCCGGTAACCCGCGTTGTCTACCACACACCTCCCGATTTTCAGGAGATTGGGAAGTTCATAGAAGCGCTCTGCACCTTTGCAAACCATGGAGGGCGTGATGAAGATCCCGGTGAGGATTACATCCACCCGGTCATCAAAGGGATCATCCTGCATTTCCTCATCGGGTATGTCCACCCGTTCAATGACGGGAACGGGAGGACGGCCCGCAGCCTTTTTTACTGGTATGTCCTCTCGCGGGGATACTGGCTGTTCGAATACATGCCCATCTCCCGGATCATCCTCCGGTCGAAGAAGAAATACTCGCTCGCGTACCTCCATACGGAATATGATGAGATGGATCTCACCTATTTCATTCTCAATAATCTGTCGTGCATCAATGACGCAAAGAAAGATCTCATGCAGTACCTGGAAGAGAAACAGACCGAGCAAATCGCAACAAAAACCCTCATCAGGAAAATACCGGATATCAGCCAGCGGGAAGGCGATATCCTCCGTACCATGATGGAGCAGAGCAACGAATACTTCACCATCCGCGAGATCATGCAGCAGTACAATACGGTATACGAGACTGCACGAACGGATCTGCTCCATCTTGCGGATCTCGGGTACATCCTCCGGGAAAAACGGGGGCGTGAGTTTGTTTTCATCTTAAACGAGAAGAACGGGAAGTGGAATCATAACCAGAATCTAAAGAAAACAACCGCACCCCCTTCAGGAAAGAAATTGCGGTGACCCCGCCGTCAGCATAGCCGAATCCCGCGTAGAAGAACACGCCCTCGCGTGGCTCCGGGAGCTCGGTTACACCACTCTTTTCGGCCCGGACATCGCCCCCATAGGCTCTGCTGTCGGGGGGTAATTGGTGAGTTCGCTTTTGTGATTTACAGGGGATGAACCCCCCTTTTTCAGGAGACCCGGTAATCCGGGCCCGTATCAGGCCCCGTTTATCCTTTTTTGTTGGATCGTGACCGGAGAGTTTTGGCCCTTTTTTGGGGTAGTTTTCCGGAAAATCGTGCTATCGTCCCGGTTTGGCGGACCTGGTGTTTTGCGCTGAGAATAACCGGAGAGTACATAACTGTTCCAGCAGAGGTACGGGGCCCGGGGCATATTTCTGGATTTGGGGGGAAGAGGGTCAAAAAAACAGGGTGGGGGGATCTGTTGACTCATCCGATGCCCGAAAGACCTCACCCTCCATCCCATGCCCGGCAGGGCAACCGGAGACATACACTCCTGCTACATCAGTTCTCCGTCGGAGACCCACCCATTCCGGCAGGATCCCGATGCACAATAACAACCAGGTTTCGCGAAAATGCAGCCATTTTTCCCAGATTTACCATTTTTCACGTCGGAGATGAACGACCAGGTTTAGCCACGTTTGGATGGCAGTTCTCAGTGAAAACGGGGGTATGTAGGCTCAGATCGAAAAGAAGGCCTGTTTTGGATCCCTGTTTTAGGGGCTCCGAAAGCGCCCCTCCGTATACTCCCGGAGAGAACGCCTCAACCGTCCAGGAATTTCGTCCCCGGTTCCGGTGGACATTTGAGAGGGTAGTTCTCGCGGGTCATGATGGCTGGTATTAACGCTGGTCTTGGTTAAAGATCGGGGAACTCACTATTGAGGACGGAATTAATTGGGGTTTTCTCGTGTCTCCTGGCCTGCATCCTTTATCCTCAAACTTTTTTAATTCCGGTATCGGAATTTCCTTCTGAGCGTTACCGTCATTTCCCGTTGAACTTCCGGGTTTAACGTTCCTGGATCAGTTTGTTTTTTGGTAAACCGTTCTGATCGGTCCGGATAACCGGACCGGGATCTTTAAGATCCAAAGCCCGGTCATAGCCGGCGTTTTTCAACGGTCCTGATAATTTCGGAAATTGTATTCGTGCACCTCCTGCTTTCCTCGTACCGGTCGTTCTCAACAAGCATATGGATCTTCCTGATTCGGGCAAGCTCCTCATGAGTTACGATATACCCGGGATCTTTCTGGCACATGCCCGGAACTCACCTCCGTTAATTGCTAGCCGGGTGTACATATTCCCGTTCACCCGGACAGGTTTTCATTCATGCCTCAATGCATCGATCGGGTTAAGGTTTGCTGCCTGCCATGCCGGATAAATCCCGCAGGCAAGGCAGATGATGATCCCGAACAGGATACCTTCGGTAACTGAAAGGGCATTGGCTGCCGTGACGAGATACTTGGTTGTACCCAGCATCAGGGCGCTTACAGCGTACCCGGCCAGGATGCTGAACAGTCCCCCGATGACGCTGCCGATCACCCCGATGATCGCCGCCTCGTAGATGAACATACTCATCACCTCTTTTTTCTGGGTCCCGATACTTCGCATAATACCTATCTCCTTGATCCGCTCGTTGACGGACATCATCATGATGTTGAAGATCGAGACACCGGCAACGATCATCGAGATTCCCCCGATTGCAGATACGAATGTTGTGATCGTGCCGAAGGTTGCATAAATACTGTTTAATGTGGCTTTGCTGTCGGTAACACTGACAATCTTATTGTCCTTGTGCTTGTTGAGCTGTTTTTCTATGTTTGTCTTGACCGTTGCCGTGTCCCCGTCCCTGACTTTCACGACAACCTCATCGTAATCCTTGTTCCGGCTGAAGGTGTTCTCGAACCATTCGTCGGTGACAACGAGAGCATTATCCGTGCTGATATCGAAACTCATGCCTCGTTCCTCGATGATGCCGGTGACCCGCAGGGTTCCCTTGCTGCCATCGGCCCCGATAGAGATCCGGGAGCCGACTTTGAGATCATGGTCTTTGGCAAATGTTGACCCCACGAGACAACCAGAGTTCCCGTTGTTGTAATCCCCGGCCTGGAGTTTCATCAGGTCCGGGACATCTTCAGATGGCAGGCCGTATATGGATGCCACGATATCGTTGCTCCCGACACCGATCTTCATGTGATCGGAGGTCGAGTACACGGGAATGGCAGTGTTCGGTGCCGAGACCCGTTTGATCTGCTGGTAATTCTGGTCGGTAAGTTTCAGGCTTGCAGAACTGCTCCCGCTACCAGGTCCCGTACCCCCGCCACCCCCCGCGTAGGGGGTTACAATCACACTGTCGCCAACAGAACTCAGACTTTCAGAAACTGTTGCCACCATACTGTTGCCGAGGATGCCCATCGAGGCAATGGCAACCACCCCGATCACGATGCCGAGCATGGCGAGCGTTGACCGGAGCATATGAATCCGGATATTGCGCTTCGCAATTTCCCAGAAGATCATGAGGCAATGCACCCGTCAACAATCCGGATCGTCCGGCTCGTATAATTCGCAACATTGGGGTCATGGGTTACTACGATGATCGTCGAGCCCTTACGGTTCAGTTCCGTCATCAGTTCCATGATGCTTGCACCTGTCTTCGAATCAAGGTTCCCGGTCGGCTCGTCACAGAGAAGAATATCGGGGTCATTGATAAGTGCACGAGCAACGGCAACCCGCTGCTGCTGGCCTCCGGAGAGTTCGAGCGGCGTATGGGGGAAGAGATGTTCATCCAACTGGACTGCCCGGAGCACTTCCCGCGCTTTCTCCTCGTCCACCCCATGGCCTGATTTGAGCATCTGGGGAAAACTGACGTTCTCGATGATGTTCAGGAGCGGGAAGAGATTGAAGTACTGGAAGATGAAACCTATCCGGTCCCTCCGCAGGTTGGTGAGATCCGCATCCGACATGTTGCGGATCGGACTCCCGCTCATGAAGATATTCCCGGACGTTGGCGTATCGAGGCATCCCATCAGGGTGAGCAGGGTGGATTTTCCCGAGCCCGAAGGCCCCATAATGGAGATGAACTCGCCCCGCTCAACGGCGAAGGAGATGTGGTTGAGTGCAGTCACGTCTCCTGCCTTGAGCGGGTAGATTTTTACCACGTCCTCAAACTGAATTACCGGTTCCATGGCTGGCTGCCTCACTGGTTCTTTCTTCGTCTGGTATACAAGTAAACGCCGGCAATCCCGATAACAATCACAAGGCCGGTTACCGGCAGCAGATAGTTACCCGGTTGGTTTGTTTTGTCATCAGATGCTGCTCCGCTGATGCTGACATCAAAGCGCGAGGCGATGATATTCCCGTCAGTATCCTTGTAAGAGATCTGGAGGGGGACGGTTGTCGCACCATTGGCATTGAACGTGACTTCAAAACTGCCGAAATCATCCGGTTTGAGTGCTCCGATCACATAAGACTTGTAAGGATCCTGCGGAATGGCCGGTGAGAGTGTTGTCACGGAAACGCCGTTTGCATTTGTCAGGCCGGCATTGGTGACATCACCGGTAACATGGTACACCCCGCTCGTCTGTTTTACCTGGACATTGCTGATCTCGGGATTTGCCTGCTTTTTATCCAAGCCGAATGTTACGGGAAGGTCCAGGGTAACCTGGTGGGTGTTGTCACCATTGTCGTACTTCAGGGTGATATTCACATTCGTGGGATAATCCGGTGTTATCGTGAAGTTCACGGGTATTTTTCCCCCGGCGGATACATCGCCAATGTAGGTTTTTGCCGGTGTTGCGGAGAATCCCTGGCCGCTTACTTCAAGGATTGCGTTGTTTACCGCATTATCGCGGGGATTTGCAACCTGCAGGTAAATCGTCTTCTTCTGGCCTGCCGCGTAGGCATCGGGTTTGTCAACCAACGTCAGGACCAGAGGCGTGTTGTCAATCTTAACCGTTGCCCGTTGATACATGCTGTCAGCATCCCGGAAGTTCAAAGTGAATGTCGGGTAATAGGTTCCATCCCTGCCCTCCGCTTCTACGGAAAAAACAAAGGATTGTGTCTGGAGAGGGCCGATATTAGTTGTGCTGTCGTATGGCAGGCTTGTCAGCTTGATATTCTGATCTCCAAATGAGACATGGTTGACAACCGTGCTCTGGTTGGTGTTGGCATTGGTCACATACACCTTAACGGTCCCGGTATCTCCGGGAAAGAACGTACCCGGGTCATAAACGACATTCGACACATAGACCTTGCTTGCGGCAACGATCGATTCCGGGGTTTCAAACGCACTTACGGGCAGTACCAAGAGGCCCAGGGCAGCTATGACAAACAGGAATATCCCGATCCGCGAGAGCGTGAAACAGGAGGAAGAATTGGTTCCCGTTCGTGACAAAGCCGATCTCTGCGTAAACGTCATATCCCGGTGCGCCGGGAATTTTCGAGAGGTTCAGTACTTCACTAATTTTTAGTTACAGCTAAAGAAGACAGTAAGATCTAAATAGACGGCGGGCGCCGAATATGGTCAATAAACGGCAAATTGCCCGCCGAATAAAGAATGAGATCCGAGCAGAAGATTGTTCCGAAATAGCAGTGAATGCAATCAACCGGCACCTAACGATTTCCATCAATGGAACGCTAAAACAAAAGACACTCATCCAGTCACTCGTCGGGATGTCAGCGACCAAACTATCAGTGCATTCCCTCAATAAAGTCGTAGAAAAAGTTCCGTGTGAAACATCGGTCAGATACCATTTGTCGAAGGTGAATTTGGATTCACTTCTGGAATTACAATCAAAGATCCTCACTTACTCAAACGGTCAGATCCTTGTTCCCGGGAAATCGTATCATTTTGCCATAGATTTCACCGACGATCCGTATTATGGTGAAATTATCGAAGCGAACAAAGATTACGTCCTCAAGAGCAAAATGAAGAAATCAACAACGACATTTTACTCGTACGTTTCGCTCTATATCACAACAAAAGGTCAACGGCAGACCTTTGCAGTTTTCCCGGTAAAAAAGGGAGTATCAAAGGTCGAGTACATTCGGAAATTCCTAGCTATAATCAATAACGCGAAAGTGACTATCACCGTTCTCTGTCTCGATCGTGGTTTCTACTCGAACGAAGTGTTTTCGTTTCTCCAGAATGAGAACATCCCGCATATCGTGCCGGTGAGAAAATACGGCCTGGAACTCAAGAAAATTCTCCGGGGGAATCATTCCCGGTATGCCCAGTACACGATGATGGGGACAGGTAAACCTCTTGATCTTACTCTCGCAATTGATGTCCAGTACCTTCAGGGAAGGAATAAAAAATTCGGGAATGTGAATCTCGGTTATGTCGTATACGGCATTGACTGGAAACCCCGAAGAGTCTACCAGGTCTACAAGAACCGGTTCGCTATCGAATCTTCATACCGTATCCGAAACATCGTGAAAGCTAAAACATCTTCCCGGAATGTTGTGCTCCGCTATCTCTTGACGATAATCTCGTTCCTCCTCAAGAATATCTGGGTAACTCTTCAATGGATGTTCTTTTCAAAGGTTCAACGTGGGCCGAGAACGATTGACGAAGATTTGTTCCGGTTTGATCTCTTCCGGCTACTTGTTTGGGAAGGACTCCGGAGAAAACTCAAATTCGTTACGGTTGTTTCTGTTCTTCGATCTCTCAGTTGATCGGAGGTTGGTAAGCGTTGATGACTATCCAAAGTTCATGGAAGAAAATTTAGAGAAGTACTGAGGTTGTTTTCGTGAACATTGATCTTTCCTCAAATAAGTAGTAAAAATATTTACTACAATTGTTAACATACGTCTCATTGCCGGGTTAAATAATTTCTCGTGCCAGTAGTAAAATTATTAACAACAAGCGAGGAACTATTATTTCAAGAAGTGAATCTGATTCATGGAGAATATCCCGGCCCATCTTGTAAAATCCCTCAACGATCTCGGGTTATCCAACAATGAGGCCCTCGTGTATGCTGCCCTGGTCCTGTATGATAATGCTGAAGCAAAGGAGATTATCGAGTTCCTCTCTATCTCAAAACCAAGCGTGTACGAGGCACTCGACCATCTTGCCGATATGGGACTTGCAGTAAAAAGAATTACAAAACCGGCACGATACAGTGCGATCTCTCCGGTAATGGCTATCAATCTGCTCAGGGACAAACTTAACAGAGCCGCTGACAAGGCCCTCATAATCTTAAAACAATTGGAGAGCGAGAAGGTCAAGACGGATAAGGAAGATGCACTCTGGACAATTTACGGCGATGCTAACATTGAGTACAAGATACGGGACTTGTTCGGTAAAGCAAAAAGCCAGATACGTTGCATGATTGGGGAGCGATACCTTCCATTTATTGAAAACTGCAGGATGGGGGATGTATCGTTCCGGCTTATTGTAATCTCCGATTCATCGGATCTTGAAAAGAAATTGCATGGACTGTTTCCTGGAAAAAATGCTGAGATTCATGTTATCCCCTCCGAGAAATTTTTAGCCCCGCCACCCTTTGCTCCCCCGGAATTTGAGGAGGCTAAAAAATTTATGAATTTTGAAAATACCCTTGAACTGATCATCGATGACGAGGAACTGCTCATGATACCTCCATTCATTTCTGGGAGCGTGTCGGTTCTCAATACAAAAAATAAGGGAGCTATCCTCCAGATCAAGATGTTCAGCGAGTTCCACTGGAGGCGTCTGGTTGAGAGAGAAGAGTTTCCTTTGCCTCCGGCATCTTTTCGAAACAAACCGCGGAAATAACCGGGTGTATACCAGGAATAGCATATCATGCCGGATGATTTGATCGTATTTCAGTTGCTATTATCTGGGGATCCTGGCATCTGGTGGTCAGAACCTGATGAAAAGTCAGGATTGTGACTGTTTTAACGGTTCTTAACGCTGTATTGCATCAATGTTCACGTTACTCCGGCAAGCCATATATCGGATTTACATATTCTTTGGTAAAAACTACCTGTAACTTCGGCAGTTGATACTGCTGACGCCTTGGCTCATGACGAAGTTCTTGTTCGTATCATCGAATCCGATCTTTTCTAATTTCTGTTCAAAGAATTTCCTGATATCTTCGACCTCAAACGTGCACTATGTATGCTTAAGTGGAACTGGATGCTCGCTGGGCAAGCTCCGACTTCGTGCAGGAATACAGGTAAATGCGTAGCGCAAAACCCGATGAGACATTTTACGCGTGGGACTCATATCATACCGGGAAAATTGCCGGACAAACATTTTCAGAAAACGTTTGCAGAAAATTTTATGAAAAAATTCCCGGCAAAGAAAAATAAGTCCGGAAAAAAACCGGAAAGATTTTCCAAAAATTCCACCGGAATCTTTCCGGCACACAACCTGTACTTGGATCCCAACAGAAGACCCCGCCAGGACCGGAAAAATGACCGTTTTCCACCCCCTTTACCGTCGTTACGCTCTACCTGGAAGACCCCAAACCCTACCCCCGAATCCGGGCCATATACGAGCCCGGATTGCCAATCCGGGGGATCGATCTCATGGGGAGGTTGCAGAAAATGATGATTTCCGGCACACTTTTTCAAAAATCCTGATATATGGGCGATTCAGGGCAAACGGAGCATTTTTGTGCCGATTGAAAAACGCAAACAGACGCATTTGGATGGCAGTTCTCAGTGAAAACGGGGGTATGTAGGTTCAGAACGAAAAGAAGGCCTGTTTTGGACCCCTGTTTTAGTGGTCCCGAAACCCCCCGGTCCGATACTCCCGGGGGTCTTCATGCCGGAATTACAACCGGTGCGTTCTTTGACCTTGCATCCCTGATGGCGAAATTCCCTGCATTATTTTTCGGACCGCACGGGTCAAAGAGATCTACCCTGGCGGCTCTTTATCAATCGGGCATCTGTTCTTTAATCAGTTCCAGGCAGCGACAGCCATAACCTTTCTTCATAGCGCATTCTGGCCCGTGGTTACGTTTTCCAAAGAAAAAAATCCAGAATCTCGTTGGAATTTTTGTATCCCCGTTTAAAAAACCATCATCTTTCTCATGATATCTGAAAAGAGTTGGCAGACAAACCTAACCGGTGATGAAAAACAAAAGAGTGGATGAAACCGACAGCACCGTCACGGTCGGGCGCCTTTTGGAACCCGCAGGATCCCGGGTCCACGTTTTAAGAAGAACCTATGATATATTTTAACCTTGCAGATGAAGCCATACCCTTTGAGGGGTTCGTCCTGAACTCTTTGGTATCTCCTGCCGCGAGTTCTCCCATCAGCACATATGTTGATCCTATTGACTTACCTTTTGAATCATACAGGTTAAAATAAATCGTAAATCCCTTGTATGTCTCGTTACTGGTATTCTTTATTTTTCCCGCAACCCACGAGTTGGAACCGTCCCGGTGCAACTCACTGCTCATTATTTTCAGATTTGTTGATGCATCCATTCCGGCGGATCCCAGAAATGAATCCATCGAGAAATCCGGGGTTGATGGTGAGCTTGTATCTGGTGAGCCTGCATTCATTTTAGGATTGTCCATGGGGATGAAATAATGCAGCATCGGGCTGGCTATCACTAAAAAACAAATAAGTATGCCGGCAACCAGGAGCCCTAATATAATATAGACGGTATGCAGCCTCTGGAAACGTTCCTTTGCCAAACGTTTTTTCTGGCGTCTTGAACGTTCTATAAGATCCGGTACTTCGTTATGGCGCATCCTGTTCCACACATCCAATGGGATAATCAGGTCTATTAGATTTTTGTTTTGTAGAGAACATTTCCGCCGGGCCGTAACGGGAAATACCCAAAACGGTTATTCACCCTGAAAAACAGAACGGGATCGATCTTTCGCAAGTATTGCTGTAACGTTTACAGGATTATCTGACCGGATTCCTCTTTCCCATCATGCCACCCTTTGTCAGCAGTGATTCGTCTGATATTTTTGCCGGTATTTTCGGAAGATTACAACTATATCTGGAACGGTAAAATGGTGTATCTCCTTTTCTGCTGAGGAAAAAACAGAATCAGGTGTTTTTCTGGGTCTGGTTGGCGGTAACGTTCCCGCTGCCTGAAATGGTTGTGGTGGTAACAACCGGCATGGGAGTTGGGGTTGTCGGCGCTGGTGTAGGTCTGAGATCTATTTGTATCTCGACAATTCCTTTCGGGCCGGTTGTTGTTTTCTCGGTGACCAGATTTCCATCTTTATACACTTCAACCCGGAGTTCATTGCCGGTGGCATCCACTTTCTGGACTGATGCCACAACGATGCCGGTACTGGTGGAAACCCGGTAGAGGTGTTCCCCGGTGTCCGTCCTGGCAGTCTCCGCGCCGGGAGTTCCTATTGACGAGGCATAGGATCCCGGGTAATTTACCCTGACCCACACTCCGGTAGACGGTATAACGATCTGTGATGACGAAACAGTTGTTGCAGACGGTGTCGGACTGGCAGTCATCACCGGCAGCATGGTCTCCTGCGGGGTAACTGTTGTTGCGGTGACAACCGGTGTCAGGGTTGGCACGGCAGTCGTGGGCGTTACTGCTGGGGTTGGCGTTTGCTGGGGATTGATAAACAGAATCGCACTGCCGACAACTGCAAGGATCACAATGATAGCAATGACGATTGCTATGTACTTTTTGCCGGATGACCTTGGCGCCGGGAGAGGGGGTGGTGGAATCTCTGCCGGTGCAACAGCTGCGGCGGGTGCTGGCCCGGAGGGTGATCCATCCGATGCGACGACCGGCCACTGAACACCGGAAGCCGTTTCCGGTGAACCTTCAGCAGTAACAACCGGTTCTGGTACAGGTTCCACAGGTGTATGGGTGACTAGCTGGACCGGTTGTGGTTTTATGATCAGCGGTGCAGGTTCTGTCCTGGGAACCGAGTCTTCGATAAGGGGCTCGATCGAATGGATGACCTGTTCGATGGGCCGCTCTTTTCTTTCGCCAGCGGCTGAGCCGAATACCGGGGGAGGGATCGGTACGTGCAGCTGAGGGATTGATGCAGGTGGTGGGGAGACCTGAGGAGGTGCCTGGGGGGTGGGAGCCTGAACTGGTGTATCAGGCTGGATTACCTGATCAGGATCACGGACAACCGGCGTGCCGCAGCGGTTGCAGAACACCGATTCGGGAGGAACCCGGTTCCCGCACCGGTTACAGAATGACCCAACCGGCAGAGACGTGGTCTCGATCGGTTTGGGCATCGTGGGGGGGTTTTCAACGATCTTCATTATCGGACGGGCAATCTCGATCTTCTTCTTTGGCTGGGGTGCATTCGTGATCTCTACCCGTGCAGGAGCAGCAGTTTCCGGCACATACGTTGGTTGTGGTGCAAATACGTGAACGGGTTCCGGTGGAGGTGTTGGAACTTCAGGATTCGGGCGCATCTGGTGCTGGAACGTTGGTGAAAGATTTTGCCTGAGGATTCTGATCCATTCATCACATTCTCTTTTCCGGTCGCCACCGGAAGTCTTGGAGAAGGTCAGGATCATCTGTCGCGTCGCGCCGCTGTTGGTTATGAGCGAGAGCGTGATTGTCGGGTCGCGGATAGCGTTCTCTCCCTCTTCGACATCCCGGAGGGTTGCAAGCAGGATCTCCTGGGGTGCAATGAGGTGTTTTTTGCTGTCGACGAGGATCAGACGTTTTGTTGTGAGGACGGCCTCAAACGTCACTGATTTGACTTTGACATTCTGCGCATTCAGGAGAACCGATTCATCATTGTAGAGATCAGGATATGCCATGCAACCACGTTCTTAGTATTATCTAGGTCATCTCAACAAAATAAGTGTTTGTTGATTAAGCTGTATCAGAGTATCTCACGACCGTTCATGTAAGGTATAAGCACTTCTGGAACCGTTACCGTTCCGTTTGCGTCCTGGTAATTCTCGAGGATTGCCCGGATGACCCGCGAGGTTGCGATAGCGGTGGAGTTCAGGGTATGGAGATGCTGTTTCGATTCGAAATCGCTTTTATCCCGGACCTTTATGTTGAGCCGCACTGCCTGGTACGTTGTGCAGTTGCTGCACGAGACAACTTCCTTGTAAGCTTCTTCACGTGGCATCCAGGCTTCGATATCGTATTTTTTCGCGGCAACCGTACCGATGTCTCCGGTACAGATATTGACTACCCGGTAGGGAAGACCGAGGCCCTGGAATATTTCCTCGGCATTTTCAAGCAGTTCTTCATGGATCCGCCATGAATCCTGCGGCATGCAGTATACGAACTGCTCGACTTTGGTGAACTGGTGAACCCTGAAAAGTCCCTTTGTGTCGAGACCATGGGCACCAATTTCCCGGCGGAAGCAGGGCGAAATCCCGGCAAGTCTTAAGGGGAGATCTTTCTCTTCGAAAATCTCGTCCTGGTACATCGCGCCGATCGGGTGCTCGCTTGTTGCGATAAGGTACGCATCGTCTCCATCAATTTTGTACATGACTTTCTCGAAATCCCCGAGATCAGTCACCCCTTCATAGGAGATCCTGTTGATCATGTAAGGTGGAATGACCGGAGTGAACCCTTTCCGTACCAGCAGGTCGATGGCATATCGCTGGAGTGCAAGGTCGAGAAGGACAAGACTTCCTTTTAAGAAATAAAATCCGGCACCACTGGTCTTTGTGGCCCGTTCAAAATCCGCCCATCCCTGTTCAGATGCCAGCTGGCCGTGGTTTTTTATCTCGAAATCAAAGGTCCTGGGAGTTCCGACACGCTTTATCTCGGCATTCTCCGTATCGTCTTTTCCCACCGGCACGCTCTCATGAAGGATATTGGGGAGGCGCATGAGATAGGATTTGATGGTAGTCCGGATCTCTTCCTGCTCAGAATCGTGGTCGCGGATCTTCTGGGGAAGTGCCGCAGCCTCGGCCATGAGCGCCGTTGCATCCTGACCGGCTTTCTTTGCGGCATTGATCTCGCGGGCTATGGTGTTGCGGCGCTGCCGGAGCACGTCGGTCTCGACTTTGAGTTCCCGGGAACGGGCATCCTTTGCGAGAAGGTCGTCGACCCACCCGTTTTTTTCAGGATCATTTCTCTTACGGAGATCTGCTTTCACGATCTCCGGGCTGGCCCGTACAAACCTTATGTCAAGCATACAAAAATCCCTTCTTTAGCGAGCGTATGGTGATATTATTAGACGATTATCCATCATAATCTATCGTTTTCACCTTTACCATAAGTGCATTCTGCCGCGAGTGTAGTTCATGCCAGATCCATTACCCCTGGCATTGCCGGGAAAATCTTCCTTTTAGCGAACACCCTGGAACACTTTTTACTCCACGAAAGTAGATTGAACCCGGTATGACATGGCCGTGACCAGGACCGTTTTGGGGATACAGTAAAACATGGCCGGAATCGCAGGGTATTAACCGAACCGCGGTCAATCGTGTATGGAGATGTTCATGGAGAAAATCACCATCGGCCCGATGCCATACATGAGTGTCATGCCTACCCTGCTCGTGGGCGCAAATGTGAACAAAAAAGCCAACTATATGACGGCTGCATGGGCAACCGTTGCCTGCATGGCACCGCCGATGGTCTGCGTTGCGCTCAACAAGACCCGGTATACCGTGAAGGGGATTGAAGAGAACCAGACGTTCAGCCTGAACGTACCCCCGGTGAAGTACGTGGTCGAGACCGACCACTGCGGGCTGGTTTCCGGATCACATGAGGACAAGTCTCATGTATTCTCGTCGTTTTACGGCAAACTGAAAAGCGCACCTCTCGCGGAGGAATGCCCCGTTAATATAGAGTGCAGGGTCTTCAAATCCATAGATTGTGGGAGTCACCTGTTGTATATCGGGGAGGTCATTGAGATCCATGCTGACAAGTCGTGTATAACTGACGGGAAGCCGGATGCGACAAAAATCCACCCGATTGTGTATGCCCAGGCAACGTATTTCGGGATGGGCCAACCGGTTGAGAAAGCGTTCCTTGCCGGAAAGAAGTATGCGAAGAAGTGAGATCGGATCATTTTTTTATTGAATCTGCCCCGGTGTCCTTTTATCATCTCGGCACACATACAGCAGGTGAGTATCGATATGGTAGATTTTGCCTATATCTGTAAAAATCTCGCTGGTTCCCAGCCTACCAAAGGACAGGAATCCTGCCTTCCCCGCTGCACGCGAAACCAGGTTCCCGGAGAATACTGTTCAGTAGATTCAGAAGAGAAAGCACATGCCGCAAAGAAAAAGTGCCCGGCTGCAGATTTCCTTAAGATCCTGAGTTTTAAAAAGAAAAAATAATTCCATAACGGTATACCGGAATGACAAAGATTCCTGCATATCCTCTCGTGATCCTTTCACAGATTTACTTTCTCATGCCACATCCCAATATTCTTTCATCATGGACGAATAACGTCTAACCGGACAGAGGAACTATGAAGATAGCAGTTTGTGGGAAAGGCGGCGTTGGCAAGACTTTTATTGCCGGGTCTCTGGCACGATGCCTGGTGCAGGCCGGACACCCGGTGCTGGCGATCGATGCCGATTCATCTCCCAATCTTGCATTGACCCTGGGTCTCACAAGCGGGGATGCTGCCCGTATCGTTCCTGTTGCGGAGAACGAGGAACTTATCCGCCTGAAAACAGCTACAGAATATCCCGGTGTCTTCCGTCTGACTTTTACGGTCGATGACATCATCCGGAACCATGCGGTCCTCACGCCTTCCGGAGTACACCTCCTTGTCATGGGAACCATCAGGGCCATGGGAAGCGGCTGCACATGTCCAGCCCATTCGGTGGTCAAAGCCCTGATGCGCCACCTGGTTGTGGAACGGAACGAAGCCGTCATACTCGATATGGAAGCAGGGATCGAGCATCTCGGGCGTGGAACTGCCGGTCACGTTAATTCCCTTCTCGTTGTTACCGATGCGAACCGGAAATCGCTTGAGGTTGCTGCAACGATCTGCCGGCTTGCCCGCGAATCGGAAATCGCTCATGTAGGTCTCGTCGGAAACCGGGTTGATGAATCCCGGCACGAGACCGCCATCCGGAGCTTTGCAGATGAACACGGCCTAGATGTTATCGCCATTATTCCGTATGATATGCAGGTTACTGAAACAGGGATATCAGGAAATGCTCTTGATGAATCATCATCTGTCGCTTTCCAGGTAATCCGGGAACTTTCCTCCCGCCTTATTCGGGATGGAGAATGATCATGCCTGCATATTATGGTTTGAACCGCAGAAAGGAGATCTTTGTATGAAAACGATTGTGACAATGGGCCGGGGCGGGACCGGGAAAACAAGTTTCGTGGCCCTGATGGCACGATATCTCATCGAGAAGAAGCAGACGCCCCTCCTTCTTGTCGATGCGGATCCCGACCAGAATCTGGCAGAGATGATGGGTGTCGATCTCGACGCTGCGGGAAAGTCTACGATTGCAGAACTGCTCTCGGACACGTTCATTGCCCGGGGTGGAACGACTGTCGGCATTCCCCCTTCGAAACGGATCGAGACCCGAATATGGGAAGAAGGGCTCTACGAGGGCAGTGATTTCGATCTCATTGCGGTCGGGACCAAGTGGGTTGAAGGATGTTACTGCCTTCCCGATGCAGCCCTGAAAAATGCACTCGGCCAGATCACAAAACAGTACCGCTATATCCTCATCGATTCCCCCGGGGGTCTCGAACACCTGAACCGGAAGATCGCACACGATGTAGATCTGATCATCGATGTCATGGGGCCCTCCAGCAAATCCTTTGCCCATGTCAGGAGGGCGTACCGGGTAATCCAGGAAGTGGGGATCGGGTTCAAAGAATTTTATGTGGTGGGGGGATTTGCATTCCCGGCGGATCTTCACGACCGGGCTGCATCCGGGACGGGCCTCCCTTATCTTGGAAAGATCGAACGCGATGAAGCACTGGCAGAATACGTACTTGCCGGAAAATCCCTGCTGGGTCTTCCCGGCACTTCGATTGCATACCGCTCTGTTTCAGCTCTTCTGGATGCTGTTCTTCCGGAATAACCGGCAGAGCGGGCAACACGCCTGGCTTTTTCAGGCGATGTAAACTACGATAACCTTATTTGACACATCCCTCAATGTATAAATGAATCCTCCCGGTGGTGTTACGGAATGAGTAAAAAAGGTGTGAACCTCAGGATACAGGAACTGAAAACCGAAGGTGCACATATCAGGGATCTCAATATAACCATCGGTTCGATAATCCGGGACACCTGGGAAGAAAAGCAGGGTCCGACGCCTTTCCCGACCCTGACAACGCTGAGGTCGTGGGACAAGCGTCTCCTTGACCGGTACAAACCCTTCTATATGCCGTTCTGCGACCTCTGCTGTCTCTGCACTTACGGGAAATGCGATCTCACCGGGAAAAAGCGGGGTGCCTGCGGTATCTCCATGCCGGCCCAGCAGTCCAGGACCGTTCTGATCGCTGCATGTATCGGGGCTGCTACGCATACCAGCCATTCCCGTGAGCTCCTCAACTACCTGACAGAAAAATTCGGACGCGATCATCCCATCAGTTTCGGAGATGTGGGTATCGAGGTTGAAGCCCCGATAACACGACTGGTCTGCGGCATAAAACCCACCACTCTCGGCGACTTCGAACAAGTCCTGGATTATTGCGAGAACCAGATAACCCAGCTCCTTGCGGTAACGCATACCGGCCAGGAAGGCAATAACCTGGATTTTGAGTCCAAGGTCTTCCATGCCGGCATGATCGATCACGTGGGAATGGAAGTTGCTGATATCGCCCAGATCTGCACGCTGAATTTTCCGAGGGCCGACCCGGAGGCGGCTCTTGCTGATCTCGGTCTTGGGACCGTTGACCTGGAAAAACCGGTCATCCTCGTTGTCGGTCACAATGTGCCCCCGGCAGCAGGAATTATCGATTACCTCAGGGATAACAACCTTTCTTCAACGATTGAGGTAACGGGTATCTGCTGCACGGCACTTGACGTGACACGATACTCCTCAAAAGCCAAAATTATCGGGCCGATCTCCTGGCAGCTGCGCTACATACGGAGCGGTGTTCCCGATGTGATCGTTATCGATGAACAATGTGTCCGCACGGATACCCTGGAAGAAGCCGCCCGTATCCATACACCCCTCATCGCCACTAGCGAGAAGAATTGTCTTGGCCTTCCCGACAGGACACACGATTCTGTTGCGGATATTGTTGAAGGATTTGTGAACGGAACGGTAACCGGTGCCCTGATCCTTGATCCTGAAAAAGCAGGTGTAGTTGCCGTTCGTACTGCCCAGGCAGTTGCCCCGAAACGGAAGAAGAAGGGAACGCTTCCATCAAAAGAGCAGCTCATAGAATTCGCGAAAAAATGTACCCAGTGCGTGCTCTGCCGCAGGGCCTGTCCCAACGATCTCCCGCTTCCCCAGGCGATAAAAGCGGCAGCTGCGGGCAACCTGTCCGGCTTAGATGAGATCTACGACGACTGTCTCGGTTGCGGGCGCTGTGAGCCAGCCTGTGCCCAGAAGATCCCGGTCCACAGTCTTATCGTATCTGCAGCCGACAAAAAAACCCGGGAAGATAAGTACTGCCTCCGGACGGGCAGGGGTCCTATCCAGGATGTGGAGATCCGGAAAGTGGGCGGTCCTATCGTCCTTGGGGAGATCCCTGGTGTTGTGGCCTTTGTCGGGTGTGCAAATTATCCCAAGGGCTCACGGGAAGTGGCAGAGATGTGCATGGAATTTGCCAAACGCCGCTACATTGTCTGCACTTCGGGCTGCTCTGCAATGTCAGCCGGTATGTACCGTGACGACGAAGGGAAGACGGCGTACGAGCGTTACTCAGGTGCCTTTGAGGCTGGCGGGATCGTCAATGTGGGATCGTGCGTTGCAAACTCCCACATTGCAGGGGCTGCTATCAAGATAGCGAGTGTCTTTGCAAAACGCCCGCTGAGGGGCAATTACGAAGAGATCGCAGATTACGTGTACAACCGTGTCGGGGCAGTCGGTGTCGCATGGGGGGCCATGTCCCAGAAAGCCGTTGCGATAGCAGCAGGATTCTGGCGTCTGGGTATTCCCGTTGTTGTAGGCCCGCATGGCACAAAGTACCGCCGTATGCTGCTCGGGCGTTCGGATCGTGACGAAGACTGGTACGTGCATGATGCAAGGACCGGTGAGAAGGTGTATGTTGGCCCGGTACCGGAACACCTCTTCTTTGCTGCCGAAACAAAAGAAGAAGCAATGGTGATGATCGCCAAACTGACCATGCGGCCCAATGATACGAGCAAAGGCCGGGCCAATAAACTGGCACATTATGTCGACCTTCATAAACGGCTTGTCGGAGGGATACCCCCCGACGTCCATGTGTTTGTAAGGAACAAGGCTGATATTCCTCTCACCATGAGGGACGAGATCGAGCGCCACTTGGCCGCGCATGCCTGGAAGGAACAGCCCATTCCCGATCCGACGCTCCTTCCCCGGATGATCCATAAGAAGGTGTGATACCCATGCCGATGAACGAATCCTGGCAGACCGCAGAAATCCCCGGCCCCAAGAAAGCGTCCCTCATTGTGAAACCGGACATTGCCGACGCGATGATCCGCAGGGCAAAACGGCCTATCATGATCGTAGGTCACGGGATCATCGAATACGATGTGGAAGGGAAAAAACTCATAGACTGCCTCATCGAGCTTGCAAAAAAAGCGAAGATCCCGGTCGTGGTTACTGCAAGTACCAACAAGGAGTTCCTTCTCCGGCATTATACCCCCGCAGCCATCATGCCTGCCGTGGATATCAGCAACCGGCTCACGGATCCTTCCTGGAAAGGACTTGACGGCAAGGAGCCTTACGATCTCGCTATCTTCGTGGGTCTTCCTTATGCAATGGAATCAACGATCCTTTCCGGGCTCAAACATTTTGCCCCCGGTGTGAAGACCATGACTCTTGACTGCCTGTACCAGCCCAATGCGAGCTGGTCGTTCCCCAACAGCACGATAAAAGACTGGGCAGCAAACCTTAAGGGGATCGTAATGGGACTGGGGGACTAGGACGATACTATGTTTGAGACAATACCTGTAGATGTCGGCCTTGTTCATGAGGGTGAGCGTGTCCGGAAAAACGACATGCAGGTCGAGCTGGGGGGCCCGTCCCTTCCGGAAAAATTCGAGATCGTCCGGGTCCGCCAGCCGGATCAGATCGAGGATGGAGCAATCCGCATCATCGGTCCCGATATCAGCGATATGGAAGAAGGGAAGCACTACCCCCTCGGTATTCTCGTGGAAATTACCGGCGCACGGGTCGAGACCGATCTTGAAGGTGTAGTTGAGCGTCGGATCCATGAATACTGCAATTACATCGAAGGTTTCATGCACCTTAACCAGAGGTACGATATCTGGATACGCCTCTCAAAAAAATCATTTCGTAAAGGTCTCACTTCGTTTCGTTTTATCGGTCAGGTGATGATCGAGCTCTTCAGGAATGAACTGCCCATTATTGAAAAAATTCAGGTCTCGTTTATTACCGACCCCGAGAAGATCCGGGCACTCTATACAAAAGTGCTCCAGACCTACGAGGCACGGGATGCAAGAGCCCGCGGTCTCCTGGATGAGGATGTTGATTCCTTCTATGGCTGTGCACTCTGCCAGTCTTTTGCCCCTACCCATGTCTGCGTTATAACCCCCCAGCGGTACGCAAACTGTGGCGCCATCAGCTGGTTTGACGGCAGGGCTGCAGCAGGCATTGACCCGAAAGGCCCGATTTACGCCATAGAAAAGGGGGAGTGTCTTGATGCGGAGAATGGCGAGTACAGTGGTGTGAACGAGAGTGCAAAGAAGCGGTCCATGGGAGAAGTGAACCGGGTTTACCTTTACTCTGCGTTCGGTTACCCCCATACCTCCTGTGGCTGTTTTGAAGGTATTGCGTTTTACATCCCGGAAGTTGACGGGTTCGGGATAGTCCTGCGGGGTTTCCGCGACCCGACTGTGAACGGCCTCCCCTTCTCGACCATGGCGGATTCGACCGCCGGCGGCCGGCAGGTTGAGGGGTTCCATGGCATCTCGATCGAGTACATGAGGTCAAAACGGTTCATGCATGCCGACGGTGGGTATGACCGGGTTGTATGGATGCCCATCGAAACAAAGGAGCGTCTTAAGCAGTTCATTCCGGAAGATGTCTTCGATGCTATTGCAACGGAAAAGGATGTATCCTCTATCCCGGAACTCAAAACCTTCCTTGAAGGTCATGGGCATCCGGTTGTAAAACGATGGAAAGCCGAAGATGAAGAGCCGCAGGAATCTCCCGGTATCCAAACGGTATTTGCAGCAGGGGATATCCCAATCCATGCCGGCGGGTTCAAGATTATCCTGAAAAATGCACGGATCACGGCAGAAAAAGTGATTATCCAGCCAATAAGACCTGTACCCAGGCACGGAGGTGAACCAAGTGGCGCAAAAAAGGATTGACCTATCCACGGACAATGAGAAACTCATGGCCCTTGCCCCACAGATTATGGAACTCCTGAAAGGAGTCCAACAGGTAGAGCTCGAAAATTTCACGATGGATATCGGGGATCTTGAACTTTTTATCCCCTCCTTTGGAGGTACGCCTTCTCCTGCAGCAACTTCCGGCAGCATGGTTCCCGTTCCTCGTGCAAAACCCACAGAACTGTTCCGGGAATCCTATAAGCCCCTTGAATTCGCATATCCCGGAAAGATCAGGGAAGTGACTCTTGGAGCTACCCGAACACAAGGCGGGAGCAGGTCAAATTCCGTAACCATTGGTGGAGCGACAACACCGGCATACTTTGACGGCCACCATCTCCCGCCCCATCTTCCGGTTATTGCTCTTGATGTCTTTGACATGAACGTCTCCCTTCCCAAGGTTCTCAGGGAGAACGTAGCAGAAGTGATGGACGATCCCGCTGAATGGGCGAAAATGAATGTCAAAAAATTCGGTGCAGACGTTATCACTATCCACCTGATGAGTACCGATCCTCTCTTCAAGGATGCCACTCCCGCAACTGCTGTCAAGACCGTTGAGGAGATCCTCCAGGCCGTGGATGTCCCGCTCATCATTGGTGGGTGCGGCGACCCCCGCAAAGATGCAGACGTCTTTACGGCAGTAGCCGAGATGGCCGAAGGGGAGCGCCTCCTCCTGAACTCGGTTACTCTGGATATGGCGGAGGCCAAGACCCTTGAGCGGGTGGCAACGGCAGCAAAGGATCACGGGCATGTCCTCCTCGCTTTCACGGGCCTCGAGCTGAACAATGCAAAAGAGCTCAACCGGCGGTTGTACCAGTATATTCCCCCCGAGCAAATTGTGATGGACCTGACAACGGTTGCCCTCGGGTACGGCCTTGAATATTCTTTCACGATCCATGAAAGGGCCCGGTACGCGGCTCTGATGGGCGATATGGAACTTGCCCACCCGGTGATATCCGCCGCAACCAATGCGTGGGCTGCCCGTGAAGCCTGGATGAAGATGCCCCCCGAATACGGCTCCCGCCAGCTCCGTGGCCCGATATGGGAGACGATCAATGCCTTAACCCTCCTCCTGGCTGGCATGGATCTCTTCCTGATGATGCACCCGGCAGCGGTCCTGACCCTCAAAGACGTAATCCACAGGCTCGGAAAGCCCGGGAGTTGCCGGGCTGACCGGATACAGGACTGGGTGAGTGTGAGATTATGAGCAGGACGGGAAACCCGCAGGAACAAAAACGCAAAAAAAGCATCCGGGAGATCAGTCCCATCGATGTCTACAAGTTCCTTCCAAAGACCAACTGCAGCGAATGCGGCGAGGCCAACTGCATGGCGTTTGCCACCCGCCTGGTCAACGGGGAACTGGTCCTATCAGACTGCCCGCCGATCCTCGCTGATGAGAACAGCCGTTCATATGATGAACTTGCGATCCTTCTGGCTCCACCGGTTCGTGCAGTGCAGATCGGGACCGGGGAATATCGCATAACTATCGGCGGGAAATATGTGCTCCAGCGTCACGAGTTCACGTACCACAACCCTACGCCGATAGCACTCGATGTTCACGATCTCATGACAGAAGACGAGCTGACGGAACGGGTCCGCCATATCGAAGAATTTGCCTATAACTATATCGGGAGAAGACTTGTGCCAAATGCAATTGCTGTCCGCTCATGTTCAAACGATCCCAAAATCTTCAGATCCATTGTCCAGAAAGTTGCAGGTATGAGTCATTATCCTCTCATCCTCTGTGCACTTGATCCCTCTGTCATGGAAGCCGGCCTCCTGGAAGCCCGGGACCGGCGTCCCCTGATCTATGCTGCAACCGAGAGCACGTGGAAGGAGATGGCAGAGTTGTCCCTCTCATATGATGCACCCCTCGCAGTCTTTGCACCGGGCGATCTGGGCCTGCTCCGCTCGCTCGTAAAAACCCTCCGGGAATATGGTATCGCGGACCTTGTTCTCGATCCCGGGACATTTGCAGAAGAGGGTCTTTCCGATACTATCAATAATTTTACTGCTATCCGGGCCGGGGCCTGCAGGAATTTTGATGAACTGTTTGGCTACCCGCTACTGGGTGTCCCCCTCACGACCTGGACGGGAGAAGAGATCTCCGAGGAGGTTCTCAAGTGGCGGGAAGCTATCACTGCTTCCATGCTCCTCTCCCGTTATGCTGATCTTCTCATCATGCACAGCATAGACGGGTGGGTACTCCTTCCACAGTTGATCTGGCGGTTCAACCTGTATACGGATCCCCGTAAACCCGTCTCCGTTGAGTCCGGGGTGAAGACGTTTGGCAGGCCGGGTCAGGACTCCCCGGTACTTATCACCACAAATTACGCACTCACCTTCTTTACCGTAGAGTCGGATATCAAGGCTGCGAATCTCGACTGCTATCTCATCGTCATCGATACCGGGGGCCTGAGCGTTGAGAGCGCTGTTGCCGGCCGTTACTTCACGGCAGATTCCATGGCAAATGCCCTGAAAACGTACAACGTGTCTTCCCTTGTCAGGCACAAGGTTTTGATCATCCCGGGACTTGCAGCCAGGTTAAGCGGTGAGACCGAAGAGGCGACCGGATGGCGGATCCTGGTAGGCCCGAAAGATTCATCCGGTATTTCCCAGTTCCTCCGGGAACACTGGCCGCCGGAAATCTGATCATGAACAGGGGCGGGACCGGCGATGCTGCCAAATGATGCAGCTCATAACGGACTCAGGGCCCATTCTCAAACCGGAAAGGAGAGGCGGTATGGCAGATAATGTCAGTATAGTATTCCACCCCATGAACCGGATCGTCAGCGTCCCTGCCGGTGCAACTGTTCTCGAAGCAATCAGGCTTGCGGGTATCCAGTTCGAGAGCATCTGCGGGGGAAAAGGGGAATGCAACAAATGCCGGATCATTTACCTCAGGGGGCATTCTGACTTTGGAACCCCAGATAGCCTCAAAGGACTTACAAACGACGAGATAGACGGAAACTACTGCCGCGCCTGCCATACGCATGTAATGGGTGACTGTGAATTCATTATTCCTGTCGAGAGCAGGATCGATGAACCGAAAATTCTCCTGAATCATATCGATCCCGGGATGGATCACTCTCCCGCCATCACGAAGCACCTGCTGGTGAGCGAGAATTCCATCAACCCCTCGTCAGGCAACCGCTCGCTGAAGCTTGATGGATATACCGGCACACGCCCCCATATGACAAAGCACCAGAATCACCTGCTGACCTATGCCACGGGACCTGTTACGGTAACCATCTCCCGCACGAACCGGTACCCGGAAGTGCTCTGTATTGAACCGGGAGATACCACCCGGGAAATCTACGGTGTAGCGCTTGACCTTGGGACCACGACCGTTGTCGGGATTCTTGTGGATCTTACTACCGGCAGGGCCTGTGGTCAGGCATCTGCCATGAACCGGCAGATCACGTTCGGTGAGGAACTTCTCACCCGTATTTCGTATGCAAAGAAAAGCGAAGGGAGAAAGAAGCTTCAGGCTGCAGCGCTTGCGAGTGTCAATGAAGTTATCGGCAACCTTGTGCGGGGAGCAGAGATTCCGGCTCACGCTGTTTATGATGTCTGTCTTGCCGGCAATACGGTCATGCATCATCTGTTTCTCGGGGAAGATTCAGCATCACTTGAGATTGTGAACATGGAGATCTCCCGGAAACCCGTAGTAGTCCGGGCCGGTACACTGGGTCTCGCAGTCAACCCGGATTCCTATGTGTACTGCCTCCCGAATGTCAGCCGGTTTGTTGGCGGTGATGTGATCGGCGATGTCGTAGCCTCGGGCCTTTACCGTTCGGCTGAGCTCTCGCTTCTCATCGATCTCGGAACGAACGGGGAAGTTGTCCTGGGGAATGCCGAATGGCTCTCTTCGGTATCGTGTGCATCCGGTCCGGCATTCGAAGGTGCCGGGATCTCGAGCGGCATGCGGGGGATGCGGGGAGCAATAGATCATGTGATGATCGATCCGGAAACGTTTCTGGTTACCTGGACCACGATCGGCAGGGAGTTACCCCGGGGGATCTGCGGTTCCGGAATCATCGATGCCGCAGCAGCTATGGTTGCTGCCGGTATTCTTGATTTTACCGGAAAATTTGTTGAAGGCAAATCTGGTATCCGCATGGGAAAGGACGGCCCCGAATTTGTTCTGGTAGAAAAAGAGAGAACGGCAACCGGCAGGGATATCATGATCACCCGGCAGGATATGGCATACCTTATTGACTCAAAGGCTGCGGCTTGTGGTTCCATCGGTGTCCTGTTAAATAAATACCGGCTTTCTGTTCACGACATCCGGCACGTGTATCTTGCCGGGGCCTTTGGTGCCTATGCCGATAAGGAAAAGATCATACGATTCGGTATTCTCCCGGACTTTCCTGCTGCAGAATATCATACGATCGGAAACGGGTCGCTCTCGGGAGCCTATGCCCTGCTTGTCTCAATGAAACGGCGACAGGATGCGGAAACCGTCGCAAAAAAGATGGTCTATATCGACCTGCTCGTGGATGCCGACTTTATCGAAGAATATTCGGCTGCCGTCTACATTCCTGGAAAGAAGGAGTACTTTCCCCGTTAACACTGTAGCCGGGCAAGCTTGCCGAAGCGGTTAAAACAATGATTATGTAAATCCATCGGGGTATACAGATGATGCATCACGCGGATCGTGATACCTGGGACAAGGATTATTCAAAACGGGGCAACCTCTGGAGCGGAGCTGTTCATGCTCTCCCGGTATTACCGGCTTTTTCCCGGGTTCTGGAACTGGGGTGCGGGAACGGCAAGACCCTTGCCGGCATGATCCCGTGCGGGTGGGATGTTGTTGCAACAGATTTCTCGCTCGCAGCGGTTTCCCTGTCCCGGAAAGCAGTTCGAGGGGATTCATCCTGCACGGTGGTTCTTTCCGATGCCCGGTTCTCCCCGTTTTGTTCCGAATCGTTCGATGCGATATTTGCCTGGCATATCCTCGGGCACCTGACTAAACTGGATCGTATTTTATCCGTCTTTGAAATAACACGAATTCTCCGTCCGGGGGGCTATATCTTCTTCTCTGAATTCTCGGAAGAGGATTTCCGGTTCGGGAAAGGTGCACAAATAGAGCCAGGCACATTTATCCGGGGAAACGGTATCCGGACCCATTATTTCACTATGGATGAAGTGCGGGACCTGTTCACTTGCTTTGACGAAGAATCGCTCGGTGACCGGGCCTGGACAATGCGTATCCGCGGCAACGACTTCGTTCGTTCAGAGATCAAGGCAGTCTTCGCAAAGCGGGGTCGGTAAAACCCGGAGGGAAACGTTTTTTTGGCTTTATGCCGATGACTTTCCGGTTACTTTCTATGAGGAAAAGTATTCTTATTCTCGGTATTCTTCTTGGTATTGTACTCCTGGTCACCCCTGTAGTCAGCGCTCTTGGTGGGGACGAGGGCTGGATACAGGTCAACTGCAATGTCGATGGCGCGAGCGTCAGTTTTAACGGGGAGTATAAGGGGATTACCTCCGGGGGCTCCCTGACCGTCCCTGTGTACACAACCGGGGCCCCCGTTAATTCCGTGACCGTGGATAAGAGCGGGTATACCCCGTATTCAACCTCTGTTGAAATGCCTTTGGCCGGACAGACCCGGGTGGTGTATGCTACGCTGAATCCGATCCCTGCGCCAGTGAATTATGGATCAATCTCGGTAGAATCCCAGCCATCCGGGGCACAGATCTATTTCAACGGGGATTATCGCGGCTTATCCCCCCTGGTGATCAGCGAGGTCTGGCCGGGTAAATACACCATTGAAGCGGATATGTCCGGATACCAGCCATATTCTACATCAGTTTCGGTCTCTTCCGGTGCCCGTTCAAGCGTCTACTGCCCGCTCACCCGGCTCGATAATTCAGGAGCTCTGTACATAATATCCCAGCCAACCAACTCCAATGTGTACCTTGACGGGGTCTATAGGGGAATTACACCGCTCACGCTCAGCAATCTTGCTGCAACGACTCATATTGTGCAGCTTGATCATGCGGGTTATTATGACTGGAAATCTACGGCAGATGTCCCGGCAGGGGGAACGCGGACGGTCTCCGGGACCCTGAACCCCATGCCGGTCAGCAGCACCGGATGGGTGTATGTGACATCCAGTCCCGGTGGTGCGTCTGTCGCAATTGACGGGGTCGGATTCGGTCAGACACCGGCATCCGGTTCGCTCAAGCTGAACAACATCCCGGCGGGAGAACATACGGTTACTCTGTCGCTCACCGGGTACCAGCCTGTTTCTGCCATAGTAAGCGTTACTGCAAATACTGTCAGTGAAGTGAATAAAATCCTCCAACCGCTTACCCCGGTCTTCGGAAAGGGATCCCTTTCAATATCATCCACACCTTCCGGTGCAAACGTCTTTCTTGACAATAACTTCATCGGCATCACACCTTTGACCGTAAATGATGTGGCTGCCGGCAGCCACATCCTGACCCTGAGGTATGACGGGTACCAGGATTATTCCACAACAACCCTGGTTAATACCGGAGCAACGAGCACGGTCTCTGCAGTTCTTGTGGCAACTACTCCCACCCCTAGGTCTCCTGTACTTGCAATAACCGTTCTGGGAGCCCTGCTCATTGCCGGGCTGGTCGTCAGGAGAAAACCCTGATCTTTTTTTGTAAAACAGCTTGTTTATTCGCGAATGATTTTTCTCTGCAAAGCAATTGCATAAAGTTTCAATCTCAAAAAGATCTGTCAGATGATTTTACGATGAGATCGGTGTCTCTTCGACAGGGATCATTCCTGATACGATCTTTACATAATTGTTTTGTATTTGAAAAACTGCTACCGTAATCTCATATGCCAATTGCGATATTAAAAATTTCAACTGACAGATTAGTAAATCTGGAATATGTTTTTCAGGCTTAGTAAAAAAAGAAAGATTAGTAGAGGATGTTTACTGCCTGGATTGACGCCGGGGCAGTACGGGAGATACCGAGTGCAGCACCTACGGCCGGTTTGATCTCAAGCTGGAACTGGTCGTTCTTTAAGATCGCGTTGGTCGGCTTTGCGGTTATGTCGAACTGTTCGCCCTTTTCAAGAACATTATCATTGGTTACTTCGTTCTGGACCGTAACTATACCCCATTTTCCTGAAGTAACCGTTCCTCCCTTGGTTGCAATCTTACCGAGGGTTTCAAGCACAGATGCATTACTGTAGGTTATTACGACCTTATCAAAGTCAACAGGAGTTCCGCCGGGAGCTAATGCAGCGGAGAAATTGATCATGGTAATTGATGTTGCTGCAGTACCTACTCCGTAGACATTGCCAACGATTTCAAGAGTTGAGCTCGCCTGCTGTACACCCGTGTGGACGACTTCCTGGCTCTTCTGGGTTGTGAAGAACCCGGCGCCGAGCACCACGTACGAGAACACCGCCGCAACGACAACGAATGCGATGAGCACAATCGCTGCCTCGAGGCCGGTGAATGCATTTTCATGGTTGAATGATCTCATAATTCACCTTTGAGGGCTCAAAGATTTCAAACCCCTATGTGATAAAATGTATCAATAATATAAATAAGTTTCGTGAAAAATTCAGTATAAAATAGATTCTTTTAGATTTTTACACCAGATTTATACAAAAAACTCCAAATTTGGTTAGATGGATGGTTTTTAATCAAGATGTATCATTTGTGAATATTTTGCTCATTTATTGCTTTAAAATAAGTTTTTCCTGCAATATTAAAACATTACTTGTTTTTCCTGAGATACCCTGCAAACCCTGCAGATATACAAATAAGTATTGCAAGACCAGCAGTTCCAACATCAAATCCCGGGGATGCTGGTGTTGTTGCCCCGGGCGGGGGGGTTGCGTAGACAAGAACTACTGATACCTGGAGGTGTTCTCCCTGTTTTACCGTAACCGTCTTTGTTACCGGAGCAAATCCGTCTTTTTCAAAAAGGAGCGTATGCGAACCTGCTGCTATATCCGGGAACTGGGAAGGGGCGTTTCCAATGTATGTCCCGTCAAGGTATACCTGAACTGCAGATGGGGACGACACAATCTTAAGAGTACCGGTATTCTGCTGTGCTCCGGAAGCGGTCGCTTTTGCGGGATCGACGACCGTATGCGTTATCGAAGGTAATACATCGAGATTGTCCAGCTGACGGGAATATCCATCCGGAAACGTAATGATAATTTTTGATGGTGAAAAGTCAGCGGAGATGACGCTTGAGAGGGCAGAAGACTGGAGAGCAATCTCCGCTTTCTTGAAATTCATGGTTGCAGTCCGGTATTCGGTTCCCTTCGGGACATCAGAAGTATCGGCAAAATTTTTCAGGAGGAGAGAGGCGCTCGACCTGTCCATGGAGAGGAGCGCAGGGGGCTCCGAACTGGTAGTGAGCCCTTTTTTGAGTTCCTCCTCAAGAAGTGACTGGGGGATTGCGTTTTCGATGAGGCCTTCCAGAGTGAACCGGAATGTCGCTGTTGCATCGCCGTTCTTGTTCAAGGTTATATCCAGCGAATTGGCCGTGAATGCATTCACCGGTGCAGTAATCAGGAATATAATGCAGAAAAACAGGAGCGATCCACGCAGAAAATGTGGTGTAAGTAACGTCATAGATGGTTTCTCCAAAGAGTATTGACCAATTAGTCTGCCTCCATACATCTCCAACTTCATTGCCGATAATCTTTGAGTATATCAGAAATTCTTATACGGGTCCGACGCTGTTTTCATTCGGATTTCCCAACGCTCCGCTGAATGTTTCTTTTATAATCCTTATATGCCGGTCTCCGGTTATGATCTCGTTACCAATTCCTGATTCAGCCTCAGTTTAATATATTGTAAAACTTAACCATCCGGTACTCATGATAGACGCTCTTATCAGCATTTTTCTGCATCTCGATAAGAACCTGCCGCTCATTACTCACGAATATGGCATGTGGACTTACCTCATCCTGTTCTTCATCATCTTCTTTGAGACCGGCTTTATCATTTTCCCGTTCCTGCCCGGCGATTCCCTTCTTTTTGTCGGAGGTGCTGCTGCGGCAAGCGGCATTCTTGATCTCCAGTGGCTGCTCCTTGCCATTATCCTTGGGGCAGTAATCGGCGATACCGTGAATTACTGGATCGCCAATTACCTGGGACTCCGGGTGTTTCTTGAACGGTTTCCTACGATTGTAAGACAGGAGCATATTGACCGGACTTATGGGTTTTACGAAAAATATGGCGGGGCAACAATCTTTGTTGCCCGGTTTGTGCCGCTTGTACGGACATTTGCCCCATTCCTTGCCGGAATCGGATCCATGCAGTACCGGCGCTTCCTCTTTTACAATATTCTGGGTGCGGTCGGCTGGGCGTTCAGTATTATCCTTCTCGGGTACTTTGCGGGAACCCAACCTATCGTGAAGGAGAACATGAGTCTCCTTCTTCTTGGTGTTCTTCTCCTCATGGGAGGGACTATCCTCCTTATTGCAGCGAGTATCATCAAATCGTTTCTCTTAAAAAAGAAGGCCGGGTCCGGATAAGGGGCACTCACCCATAATCTGGAACACCCATTAAATTCCCGTGGATCCTCGTATTATGAATCCCCCGCTCTGCAGGCTCGTCTTATAATACCGGAAAGATGGATGATTTCTGATGGGTAAAAAGCCCCGGCAGGTTTTTTCTGATTAATATTTATTCCTCTTTATGCCCACTTGGTATGGAATGCATCATCAATAGGGCGCCGGCAAGACAGAGGATTGATATGGGGATGATCAGTGTTTCCCATTTCAGGGCCTCCGAGCCGACAAGGATGACATGCTCGAGCACGTTTACTGCGAGAATAACTATGATGACCTGGAGAAGTGTTGTCTTGAGTTCCCCGATGCTGTTGATCCGGAGCCAGCTGGGAAGATCTTGTTTATGATTCTCCGTTGGGCTGTTGATGAAAAGGTTATAGATGCCATAGGAAAAGATCAGGAGGACGAGCGCAAAAAGAAAAGCATCCACTGACTGGACCAGTGCCACTGAAGACAGGGTGCCCCGATCAAGATGTTCCGGATAATTGAACACTCCCGCATCAAGGAACAGGATGAGGACTGCATTAAGTGTTCGAACAGCCCCGATAATGAACATCAGGGCTGCCCCGACAAACAGGGAAATAACGGCAATGAGACTGATATACCGCAGGGATAAGAACCGTATCAGCATTCGTTGATATTCTTATCCGGTAAGGTTATGAAATATTCTGTTCTGAATTTATGAAAATTATTGCTTGTGGGTGATGACCAGGCCGTTGTTATCAACACCCGAGCCAATGGCAATTTTGAGACCAAGGGGTTTTAAGATCTTCTCCAGGTGTTTTCGGTCAAGCGCCGTTACAACCGCAATTGACGGGCCAACCGAACTCATCCCGACAAATTCCAGGCCCGCTTCCCGAAGCCTGCTCATATAGTGGTAGATCTCGAAGCTATGGTGCTCGACTTCTGCCCGTTTCGATCCCCGGAACTCGATCTCCCAGATAACATTGCCAATCTTCTGCAGGTTATCTTCTTCAAGAGCCGGTATAAGATCCATCATGAAGAGGTACGCCTTGAGCTCGCGATCACGGTAATCCAGCGTCCGGGCCCGGTTCATCAAGAGGTCGAACTCCTGGGTTCCGGCTGAAGAGATGTCCGTGGGGGGGATGATGATGTACACGTTCTTCTTTTCTGCAAAGGAATGGTGATAGATCAGGGTGAGTTCATCACCCATCACGGCCATTCCTCCATGCGTGCTGACAGCCGGTCCAACGCCGGTTTCAAAGCCAAATGCAATGGAGCCGTCTGCGGTCTCCTCGACATAATTATGGCCGATCAGTTTGCGGAGCTGGTTGTTTGAGAGTGGCGAACCTACTGCTTCATTGAGGGCTGTTGCAACCGCTATCATCACCGTGCTGGTTGATCCAAGACCGACATGTTTGTACTCGTGGTCAGTCACCCGGATCCGGAAACCCCCGGAATATCCAACTGCCTTTTTAAAAACCGCAACGAAATTCTCTACAATCACGGCACGGTTGTAATCGATCTCAACACCTTTTTTTATGCAGCTGACTTCGGCAGTGCAATAGCACCGGATAGCGAATCCAATGCCTCCCCCCCCGGGATGGTCCGGAGCAAACCGGTTCATGTCCAGCACGGTTAAGTGGATGCGTGCGGGAGCTTTTACAAGAACGGTCCCTTTCTTTGGTTTGAGTGCATAGGTGTTCTTCTCGAAGCCAAGGGTCTTGAGATCCTCGCCCGGGGCAAATGTCTTGAAATCGTATTCCACGAGGTCGAGATCTCCCCCGCGAATTTTCATGATCGGCATAGATAACAGTTCCTGTTAGGACCTGACAAAGAAAATGTTTTTGTATTTATGTCCGGTTTGTTTCCATGCGTGATGTATGATCGCAACCGGTTCAATATTTCCCCTATTTGTGTTTCTGTTATTCCGGGGCGATATCACTAATATATCAGCAGTGGCGGGAAACCCGTGTCTGGATGAGCACAGGGCAGCCAACCGGTGAATGCCGAAAGACCCGGAGTTGATTATGGACGTAATTCTTGCAGTGGTATCTCTTGGCATTCTAACAATCCTTCTTCTCTATGTTGGGCAGCGCCTGAAAATTCCGAGTATCGTCAGTTTTCTTATAATCGGGATTCTTGCAGGGCCATATGCCCTCGGCATTGTTCAGGACCAGTCCATTATAGAAACCATTGGCGAGATCGGAGTAATCCTCCTGCTCTTCACTATCGGGCTTGAGTTCTCGTTTGATAAACTTCTCGGGGCCTGGCGGATCGTAGTCCTGGGCGGGACTCTTCAGGTAGTAACAACCATTGTCGCTGCATCCGCACTGATGTACCTTGCCCGGGGTCTCCAGTTCCCGGAAGCCGTCTTTTTCGGGTTCCTAGTCTCGCTCTCCAGCACGGCAATCGTCATGAAGATCCTCCAGGAGCGCGGCGATGTCGAGACCGTGCCTGGAAGGACGCTTCTTGGGATCCTGATCTTCCAGGACCTTGCAATCATACCGATGATCCTGCTGACCCCGCTCATGATGGGCAGCAGCGGAGTGTCCTCGTCCACGCTCCCGTACGAAGTGGGAAAAGTTGTCCTGATCTTTATTGTCCTGATAATCTCCGCCCGCTGGGTAGTGCCTTTTGCCCTGCGCAACGTGACCGCCCTGAAAAGCCGGGAACTCTTCATCTTCACGGTTGCGGGTATCTGCTTCGCCGTTGCATGGCTCACCAACATGGCTGGTCTCTCCTATTCCCTAGGGGCATTTGTTGCCGGGCTTATCATCGGGGAATCCGAGTTCAGCATCGATGCAGTCAGCAATATCATCCCTTTCAGGGATGTCTTTGCCGCGATCTTTTTCATGTCGATTGGCATGCTGCTTGACACCTCCATCCTGGTATCAAACTACGAGATTGTGGCAACCCTTGTTGTGGTTATCATCGGGGTCAAGGTACTGACCGGCTCGTTCTCTGCTTTCGTGCTTGGCATGCCGGTGCGCGTGGCGGTGTTTGTGGGTCTCGCGCTCGCACAGATCGGAGAGTTCTCATTTGTGCTGGCGAAAAGTGCTGTGGGTTCCAACCTGATCGGGACCGGACCGTACCAGTTTTTCCTTGCCGGGGCGATCATCACGATGGCATTGACACCATTCCTCATGAGTACTGCACCCCAGATTACCGGTCTTATGTACCGTTTCTTCCCGTCTTTCTGCAGTAAGAATGAGACGGTTCCTGCCGATACAGCCGGGAAGAATACGCTGGAGAACCACATCGTCATTGTCGGTTACGGTATGACCGGAAAAAGTGTTGCCCGTGCTGCAGAACTTTCCAATATACCCTACACTGTCATCGATCTGGATCCAGATGTCGTCCACCGCGAGCAGAATGAGGGAGGGAACCGGTATATTTTCTTTGGTGATGCTGTTCACCAGGAAGTTCTCGAACATGCCGGCATCCGTAATGCCCGGGCCATGGTAGTTGTGATCTCGGAGCAGAACGTGGTCCCGGGAATCATCCACCTTGCCCGGGGAATGTCACCTGATCTCTATATTATCGTCAGGACACGGCATGTCAGTGATGTCCAAAATCTGCTTGATGCAGGTGCTGATGAGGTGATCCCGGAAGAGTTCGAAACTTCCGTGAGTATTTTTGCCTGCGTGCTGGGAAAATATTCCCGGTCCGGGAACGAGATTGATATACTGACAAAGAAGATTCGCCAGAGCGGCTATCAGCAGTTCAACCGGGCAACTGCCTCAACTCAATCCGCTACCGGAATTGATCGTGACATGTTTTATGATCTCCGCATCCATACCTTACCCCTTGCTGATGGTTCACCGGCGGCCGGTAAAACCTTAAAGGAACTGGATGCCATAAACCGGTTCAGTGTAGGGATACTAGCAATCCGTCGAGGGGATCTGACGATTACTTCCCCGTCCGCGGAGTTATGTCTGGAACCCGGGGACCTGCTTGTCCTGAATGCCACGGATACCTGCTTCCAACAATTCCAGTCAGTGGTTGCTGGAAACAGACCGGCTGGCAGTTCCCCTCCTGCATCTCTTCCGGTAAAATAGGTTTATTGTATGTGTACAGGATTAAAAAATGGAAATCATTTTCCGGAGATCCGGTCAAAGAAGATATTCTTCCCGGTGGCAGAGAGGGGTATGGCGTAGGCTACTGTACATTCTTTCCCGAGAAGGCCCATGTCAACAGCTGTAACCCCGCCTGAGTACATGATCCGGTTGTCCACGTTGTGGATCTGGGCAGTTTTTACCGCAGAGCCAACGGCAATACCCAGGTCTGTCATCCGTACAGCACAATTGGGGCCGGCATAACTGGCCGGTGGCCGCCTCCGTTCCCGGTATACGGATTCCAGCTCGGCACAGGTGGGGTATCCGCATGCCCCGCAATTAACCCCGGCGGGTTTGTCTCCGGTTGCCCCGATGAGGAGACAGGCGTCTGATGCTGCAATATTTTTTGCATCCCTGAGAAAGAACCCGATGTTCTTTTCCCTGCCGATTGCATCTACACGGGCAGCGAGGGTCTGGAGCTCTTTGCCGGAAACGATCCTGAGGAGAATCGTGTCCACGCCTTTTCCCTTTGGAGCTGTCCGGGCAGCGAGGGCCATGAGATCGGCCACGGCAAGGACAGCACGTTTCACGTCAGTCATATCCCAGTATTGGAACCCGGATAAGATGAAATGTTCCTGAAATTCAGCGATAAATTACAAAGGTCCGGGTTAGTTCTTTTTTTTAACGCGTTATCCTTTATAAATGGGGGCAATCAGAAGACATCCCGGTCTCTTCCTTTAACGTGAGCTCCTCCCGATTACCGGTATCACTATCCGGGAAACCGGCGAAACCCGGCATGGGTGCACGGTTCGAGATCATTGTGCCAGATGGCACGTGGCGGTTCATGGATACGAAAAGATAATACCAACAAAATTAGTACATTCAGAAATTCTTCCTCTCATTCTGGGAACATATTTCCGGTTATTGTTATATGGACTGTCAATGAGAGGAGAAAAACTGTCAGAGCTGAAGTGTTGCAACAGGGATTTGCATTGATTGATTTGAAAGAGATGAGATCTGAACCTTAAAAGTGATACGCCCCGGCCGGGACTTGAACCCGGGTCAAAAGCTCCGGAGGCTTCTAGGATGTCCACTACCCTACCGAGGCATCTTCTCACCATGCCCATGCACAAGTGTATTCCCCCACGCGTACCAGTAATCCGGAAATCTGATTGATTACGACGTTGGAACTACCTTTGCGTGCAATGATTCACGGTTCTATAATAAGAATACCTTAAAGGATATTAAACCTCTCGGAAGTTCAAATAAAACCGGTGAGATATTTCCTCATCAACTTTTTGGAGGAATGGTGATCTATGTCTGTGCAAAGCTAACAGACTCACTATAAAAAACCGGTTTTTTTTATCAGGGCGTTTCTCACTACGGGATTTTCTGGTATTGTTCTTTGATGGCTACCCGGCATTTTATTGCAGATGCCCTTTTGTCAGTATCTTATGCTTGATCCGTACTATCTCCCTGATATTTAATCTTTTTTTTATAAATAACGGGAATTTTCTCTTTTGATAAAATTGATAAGGCCTTTATACAACGTACTATTTTTAATGTAATAAATTTGAAATATACTGACATCATACGTTGTTAATATGATGGTCATCTGATCATGTCGTGGTTTTCTGATATCGGAGCAACCTGCTGGATTCTCGTTGTAATTATTGCAATTCCCCATTCATACATCGTTTCAGCAGCACCTGTTGCTAACTCACTTGTGATCGGTGTCAGAGATGCGCAAACCCGGGAAACTGTAGGAGATGCACTGGTGTACTTTGATGGCGGGTATCAGGGAACTACTTCTGTGACGGGTGACCCCGGGAAACTGGTTATTCAGGATGTCCGTCCGGGATCGCATACGGTAAGGGTGACCAAACCTGATTTTAAAGAAGTGACAAAGAAGTTCGTTTACCCGGATGAAACTGCCGTTGAGGTAACTCTCTCAAAAGGGCCTCTTGTATCATTAAACCCGAATGGTCCTTCACCCCATGCAATCGATGTTGTCTTTTATCCATCATCGACATCCTATAGTTGCGCTGAAAAGAAGATAGTGTCCAACACCGTATATCTCACGAACGAGACCCGGTTCAGGGAAGATGTCATGAATGTTATCCGCCAGACATATCTGAATCTGGGCCAGATAACCTCCCCATCAGATCCGCTTCCCGAAAATTTCCAGGAACGGTTTAATTTCTATTATTATTATGATCCATCCCGTCCGGCAGATGCCTTTTCCGGCTGTGCCGGAACCGTTCCGGAGAGTTACTGGTCTGATGTACCATTCAGCGATATCACCGTGATCCTTTACCCGACATATTACGGAATTTACAAAGATACATCCTGCCAGCCGACCGGATGTTTCCAGAATTTCGGGCCGGGACGCAGCCTTATGAAAGCTCCCGCAGACCAGGCATCACTTGTCAGGCATGAAACCGGCCATGCAGTGTTCGGACTGATCGATACATATTGCGGTAGTACCTATTACTATCAGAACGATCCTTACGCCAATGTCTGGTCGTCCCTGGAATCCTGTAAAGCTGATGCGCAATCCCATAACCGCGATCCGGCACTATGCCGGCAGATCCAGACTACAAGTTCTATCGCATCGTCATCCTGCACAAAGGACTTCTGGCACTGGGATCCGAACCCGGATATGATGGGTCAAAGCTATGGAGGTAAATTCGGGGCCGCATCAACGCAGAGGATCAACTATGTCTTATCACAATCGGAGACCGGATAATGATACGAAGGAATAAAATTCTCTGTCTGGTGCTATGCCTTACGGTAATTTTGTGTACTTCCTGTGCCGCCGGCGCCGGGCCCGTGCCAGATTATAATAAGATCCTCGAAGTGCACCTGAAATACCAGGACCATGGATATTCCGTATCTTCCGTTGATGTCATGTATGGGAATGCCCCTAACCTGAACCTGCGGTCCGGCAATCTGAAAGGAGTGATCCTGGATGCGGATGGAAATATTCTGAAATCCTTCTCCATGCCCGAACCTGGGATTGCTTATGGAGATATATTGGGATCCACGGATAGCGATAGCCTCATCGGCTATACGGAACGGCCGGCAGCCGGGGATATGTCAATAACCCTCCCTTATGTTCAGGGTATGAAAAAATTCAGCCTCTCCAACTCGCGGGATGGATCCGTTCTTGTTACGGCTGACTTCGGGACTCCGATTGGGACCTTCTGCACCGATTATCCGAATGATCCGGATTGCCTCGTACAGGTTGCACCGGTAAAATCCGCGGTGCCGGATTCCCTGGTATATCTTATACTTGCCACACTACTCTCTGCCTCGATAATTATCGCAGCAGCTCTGGCGATTCTGACGATCCGCCAGAGAAACAAAGTGAAGGTTTTGGAAAAACCTACCGTTCTCATCGTAGACGATAATAAGGATATTGTCGATATGCTGCAGCTGCTCCTTGACCGGAAAGGTTATGCCACCAGGATGGCATTTGGTGGGGCAGAATGCCTTGATATTGTCAAAAAGCAGATTCCCGACCTGATACTCCTTGATGTGATGATGGAGCCGATGGATGGATGGCAGACCCTGGAACAGATCAAGAAAAATCCTGATACAAAATCGGTTCCGGTCCTGATGCTGACTGCTAAAAGACTCACCGCAGCTGAAGCAAAACAATACAAGCTCTGTATTGACGATTATATTGTGAAACCCTGCTCACCTGCAACACTCTATGCGGCAGTCGAGGCTGTTCTGGAACGGAAAAAGAAGCTTCAGGAATCCTTAAGTCTGGCAAAGAAAGCAGGTATCGACCGGGATAAAGTCTGTGAATTTGCCACGCTCACCCGCCGCATCTCGGTCAATAAGAAGATCCTTGATGTCCTGCACGTGCCTCAGGCTGTACCGACCGCGGTGGATATGGATATGCTGGATAGCATGTCAGTTGCCGATTATATCAGTGTTAAAAACCGGGAAAATGAGAAACGCGCCGAACAACTCCGGCGGGAGATCAATTCCTCGTTCAAATCCAAAGGGCTTCCGGAATTTGGCTGGTAGTGGAGCAGCCCGGCTCAGTCATCACATAAAAAATTTTATTATCTCTCCTTTTATTAAGGCATTCTGCGCGTTGATTGGGAAAGCTCTCTTGGATATCAGGAATACTATCCATCAGGAACCGACTTTAAAATGACTTTCTGACCGGCTCTCCTTTCGGGAGTCATAATGGTGTGAGGATAAGCATATCCCCTGCGTTTTATGTCGCGGTTTTCAGGTTTTTAATCTTCTTGGTTACTGCCGGGCTTTTCGAAAGAAGATGAAATCGGGATCACTCTCTTCAGTGTTTTAAAGATTTACGAAAAAGAGGCTCTGTTGAAATCATTTTTTCATTTTATTCGAGTATCTCTTCTAAATATAAGGTGTTTGACCCGCTTGGACTGCTTCCTTCCGTTCTTTTGAGTTTTTTCAACCATCTGAGTGAATATCATTCCTGGGGGATGCGTCTAGCGTGCGGTGGTGGAAGCAGGATGTGCCGGAACCCCCAGAGCGACTGCCTGATTCTCTTAAGGATTTCAACCGAGCCGAACCTGATTAAAACACGATTGTAACCCGTGGTATTGGCTTATTTTATTAAAATCCGGTTGCTATGACTCGACATAAATAATATAAAAGACCATCTAATCGAATAACTATGGCGCAGGCGCAGCATCCTTACGATACCATACTTGACGCATTCGCCAAAATGAGTGTCCCGCTTGACCTTCTTATCTGCGGGCTCTGGCTGGCAGGCGCTCTCTGTACCATCTACATCCCGTACCTGAATGAATCGTTCCTGCCGATCCTGTTTGGGATACCCCTCGTCCTGTTTATTCCCGGGTATGCCCTTATTGCGGCACTTTTTCCTGCTATGCGGGATATCGATGGTATCGAACGTCTGGCTCTTTCGTTCGGCCTCTCGATCGCGCTTGTCCCGCTTACCGGACTCATCCTGAATTACACACCTTTCGGGATCCGGCTGGATCCCATAGTTATATCTTTGAGCCTGCTCACGATCGTTCTCTGTCTTGTGGCTCTCTACCGCAGGGCCCGGCTTCCTCCGGAAGAGCGGTTTTTTGTTCCGTTCCACGAATTGTACCAGGGAATCAGGGATGAATTCTTTCCAAAAGCGGAGGGTTCCCGTACCGATCGTATTCTTTCTGTTATCCTGCTCATAGCGATAATCGCTGCAGTAACTACAACGGTCTATGTCATTGTTGTGCCCAAAGATGGTGAGAAATTCACGGAATTCTTTATTCTTGGCGAGAACCAGAAAGCTGCTGATTATCCCACCAGTCTCCTGACCCATACGAACAGTTCCCTTTTTATTGGTGTTGGCAACCACGAGTACCGCACGGTTAACTATACCGTCGAGCCTTATTTCCTGACAATGACCTTCAATGAAAAAACCAATACCACGTCCCTGAATTCCATGACCCCGCTCGAGACGTTTACCGTCTCGGTACCGCATAACCAGACCGTCATCCGGCCTTACACCCTCTCACCAACAGCGACAGGATTCAACCGGGTTGAATTCCTCCTCTTCAAAGATACTGTTCCGGATGATCACATTACCGGTATGGAGAGGATTAATGCAAGCTACCGGGATCTCCATCTCTGGGTTTCCGTCCATTCCCTGACGTAACAACCGCGTTTTGCATCGTGGATCCAAACTCAGCCTTGCATTCACACCAACATGACAAAAAAATAAAGGGAATTTGCGATAGTACCCGGTTCCGGATCTCTGTGAGGCATGGCCTGGTAAGGATGTTCTTTCACCTTTTGAGCAGATGTTCATTTATATCGACAATGCAGTTACGTCCAGAGAAGAATAGTTGCAGAATGAAAAACCTGTACAAATCACTATTGCCCTTGGATAAACCGGGAGAGTTTTCCGGATCGGGTCGAAAAAAATACGGGAAATTATTCCGGGAGAACTGAAAAGACTGCTTTCACGGTCTGGCTTTTTGCTTCCGGTGCGCAACGCTCTACCTTGATGACCTTTCCCATGCCCTCAGCATAGACGGAGGCAAAGAGACTGCAGACCGGGCAGGGGTTTACCATGCAGCACTTGGGAGATTCCTGGTGGACTGCCCGGCATCCACCGATAAGCAGGTACTCCTCCATTGTCACGGTAATGACATCCCCCTCATGTGTTAGTGAGACCTGCCCGGCGACTTCAAGCACTTCCATACCCAGTTCCCGGACAAGGTTCTGCAGCGCACTTATCTCGGATGGGACGGCAAGGTGGTCCCGCTCGCGGAGCAGGTTGATCAGCGGGGCTGCCGAGGGTTCTGTTATGAGCCCGGCGGTATCCGGTCCCGTTGCAAACGAACCCGTGGGCAGAGGTGCAGCATGATATTCTGCAACCGGAATGAACTGCATGGTATGGGGTGTTTCGTCTTCATCCACGTGATCCGGAATAAAACAGGCGTTTCCCTGGATACCCATATCAGCACAGATCCGCGCGAGGTTGATACAACCCTGAACGGGAAGCAGGCTCATGTACCGGAGATCCAGGGGATCCGCATTGGATAACGTGGCAAAAAAGATACCGGTGAGCAGGCATACCAGGCCGGATATGACCAGCGCGGCGCTTGTAAAATCGCCACGATCGGCCAGGATAGCGGTTGCAACGAGGACAACTGCCATGATAATGAGAGCGAGAGCAGCACGGTAGTACGGATTTGACGGCAGATATTTCATTTTCAGGCTCCGGTATAGTGTTTTCTGAACTGATACATGCGTATTGACTGGATCAGGATAATTGCGGCGGCGACTACCCCGAGAATAATGAGCGGCAGCAGCACGTGGTTGGACAACTGGATAAGCAGGGCAATCAGGAATGAAATGACAAGGAAAAGTCCGAATTGCTGTTTATCATTTCGGGACTCGAACAACCCCAGGACTGAGCAGATGATACCTGCAAGAGTACAGATGATAAATACACCTGCCCAGAGGTTCTGGATACCACATGCAATAACGAGCGGCTCTCCGGCACAAACAAGATAGAACCCGCGATCGCGCCTTGTGCGGGTGAGGAGAAGTACCCCGAGATAGAGAAGAACCAGCAGTCCGTTAAGATACCAGATCGGCGAACCGAGGAGCAGGGTGATACAAGCAACACCGGCAACCATGACGATAAACCACTGGTACTCCGGCAGAATGCGGCTCATGAAGGCAACCCCCCGTCGGCGGTCTGGAGGGGATCCTGAGCAGGATCGGCGCCTGGTGGCGGTGATTTGATGATACGGGTCTGCACCCGGACATTCCGGGATCGTAATGGCCGTACCACATGCCGGATATGGCTGCTGTCGCCGCTTTCGAGCGAGAAGAGAAACGCTTCAGAAAAAGCGATCTGGGAAAGGGCCCGGGATACCTGCCCGGCAAACGCCGGGCTTCTCATATTGTCCAGAACCTGTTGATACTGATCGCGGAGGGTCTCGTAAAATGCTATTAATTTTACATCGGTCTCCTCAAAAGCTGAATTTTCAGCATCGCGAACGCGTGAGCGGAGATCGGAACGATCCGGTGTATGATAGAAGTGAACAAAACGGTTTGCAGGATGCATCCGCTCGCTGAGCTCGGCAATAACGCGTGAGATGTTCTTTTCCTCCCGGATCAGGTGCACGATATTCGGTCCGGAAATGATGAGTACCGATACCTGCTGAAAGGTATGGGCCGTGTGCCGCACCATTCCGGTCACTTCCGAGATCATCAGGTTAAAAGCTTTTTCCGGGTAAGGTGCACCATCCCATGGAAGGTCGACAATTACCAGCGGGGGGTGACTCATGGGTGCAGTATATTTTCGTATAACCAGTTTTGTGTATTTGGCCGATACTTTCCAGTCAACATGACGCAGATCATCGCCCGTGACGTAGTCCCGCAGTGAATGGACATCCGCCCCACTCCATGTACTGGTCTTGCGGAGGTCCAGAGAACCATCCGTCAGTTCCGAGGGTGGAGGTGCAAACAGGCCGGATGGCTGAACTGACAGAACCGGTTGCTGATCACCTTCGCGCGTGAGATGCATGGTTGCTTCAAAAAAAAGGTTCCGTACCTGTACCGATACACCGGAAAACGGGTGCTCACCATGAATCACCGGGACAATCATGTAACTGATGTTGTGTGTCCGGGATTCCGGATCGGGCCCGGCAGCGATATCGGTTTCGCCTTCGATGACAGTTGTCTGGTGGGGAGGCATGTCTGAAATCGAGACATGCATCCTTGCAGGAACCCTGCAGGTAATTTTTGTCATCACCTGAAGTGTCGTACCTTTCCTGACCGGATTCCGGCTCAGCGTCCGCTCTATCTCTATAGAACGGATAGTCTCCCTCATTGAGCTATAAAAGACGAGGTATTGCCCAAGTATGCAGAATGCGAGCGTAGCTGCAGCCAGAAGAATTGCCATATCATCCAGGATCAACGCCACGGACAGGAGCAGGAGGCTCAGCAGGGAAAGGCCCTGGGTACACCGTCTCAGCAGCACAACTCAGAGCACCTCGATTTTTGCCAATATCTCCTCCAGTACCTGGCCGCGGGTAACCCCTTCCACCTGGGCATCGCGTGCAAGGACAATACGATGGGCGAGCGTTGCCCTGGCGAGCTGCTTAATGTCATCGGGAATTACGTACGTGCGATTATTTAATGCTGCAAGGGTCTTTCCGCCGCTGACCAGTGCGAGCGAGGCACGGGTCGACCCACCCAGTTCAATATCCGGGTGGTTCCTGGTTGCAACCACAATATCGCGAATATACTGGAGGACCGGGTCTTCGACAGCGATCTGCCTCACCACCTTTATATGGTGTTTGATTGCCTGGGGGGAAAGGATCGGGCTGAGTGACCTCGAGAACGTTTCCCAGTAGAGCTGGCCGGCGTTTGCGCGTCTGATGATACTCAGTTCATCATCACCACTCAGGTAATCAGACCTGATGCTGAACATGAACCGGTCGCGCTGCACTTCGATGAGCGGGAATGTTCCTTCGAATTCATGGGGGTTCTGGGTTGCGATGACAAAGAACGGCGACTGCATCGGCAGGGTGATCCCATCGAGAGTTACCTGCCGTTCACTCATTGCCTCGATAAATGCGCTCTGCGCTTTGGGGTTGATACGGTTGATTTCATCCACGAGAAGGAAATTGGTGAAGACAGGACCTTTCCTGAGGACAAATTCCTTTTTACTGGTATCATAGATTCGCACACCGAGCATATCTGCTGGCTGGATATCGACTGCTCCCTGGATACGGTTGAAACCGCAGCCGGTGATCAGGGCAATGGATTTGGCAATGGTTGTTTTTGCAGTTCCTGGAACTCCTTCAACAAGGATGTGCCCTTCATTCAGGAGCGAGATAAGAATCAGGTCGATGATCTGCTGGTTTCCTACAATAAATGTATTGAGTATTTCATGAATTTGAGCCGCTATCGTTGATATCTCGGTAACTTCCTTTTTTAATTCTGCCTGAGAAAACCTTGAGTGTTGCGGGATCTCGTTTTTAGAATCTCCCGTTGTGTCGCCATTTTGGGCAGATCCCTGGGCGTTCTCGGATGTTTCCGTTTTTCCATCCCGCGCTGACATTCGGGTTATGTCGGCAATTGTTTTTTCCAGATCGGTATTATTATTCATCCTGCCACCTAAAGTATCCTCTTTTTCCATGCCCATGCCAGGGTAAGCATCAGCAGGCATAATATGATAATTTCTATAATAGTGGTAGTTCTTATGACATGAAGAATTTCGCTCAACCCGCTTGCATCCGCGGTACGGGAATTCATCTGGTCGACAAGCATTTGGCCATCACCGTTGGCGACTGCCCTGATCAGGTCGCGGTCATCACTATTCTCGCTCTGGGTATACATTGAGTTGATCAGGATACTTGGGTCCGAGAGAACAATGATCCACCCGTGCCCTCTGGGCTCGGATGCCATAACCGGGAATGTTCCCATGTCCTCGATCCAGTTGAGTTTGCGATCCCCGTTGGCATCTATCCAGCTCATCACCGAACTCATCATCAGGGGGGACCCGCCTTCCAGCGCAGCAGGCCGGTTTAATGCCGAGCTGACCGGAAGCGGGACCGGGCTGGCTTCGAGAGAGCGGTACACGACTACCGAATAGGGATCCCCGTAGCGACGGTCAAGACTGGAGAGGTTTCCGGGGAGGATGGAGATCCTGCTTCCGAGACCTGACAGGATCTCGTTTCCCGTTCCAAAATCATCGGCAATGAAGATTGTGTTTCCCTCATCGAGAAATGCCTGGTACGCGGCAAGATCCTGTGCGGTTGGATGATGCTGCGGTGCTATAATCAGAAGCGTACTGTTATGAGGATTTCCGGAAAGTTCTCCGGGTTCATAAATTTCAACCATACGGTGGCGATCAAGATCGGAGAAGAACGCAGAGCTGCCGTTCCAGCCGGTATTGTACCGCGAGAACTCCATGTTATTGGTAGACAGGTGCAGAACCAGGACAAATGATGCTGCAAGGAGCACGAGTCCGGCAATCCAGAATATGGCCCTAATGCTTCTCACCTCCGGTCTGGTCGTCCGTCAGTTCCATTGCAGTCTCGAAGACGGACTGGTCTTTTACTGAATTCTGCCCGCCATACCGAATCCGCTCATAGGCTGAGGTGAACCGGGCAAAGGTCCCGCAATACGGTTTCCCCTTGCAGGTCTTCGCCATCTCCCGTGCGGTGAGCGCCTGGTGTCTTCGTATGCGGAGATCGCTTGCAACACGTTGTGCAATCTGCTTGTACGCAATTCGCGACGCTTCACTCAGCCCGTGTTCTTTAAGTATCCGGGCATAATACGAGATAAGGGTCTCGTTTTCGTATTTTTGGGAATCGTCGGGTAAATGGACATCCGGTCCGGATTCCCAGAGATCCGGCACAGGGCCAGGTAACGGGGGGTTCTTGTTCCTCATCCTACCCTGGATTATTCTCTGGATGAGATCGGTGATATGGGTTTTTCGCCGGGATATCCTCCTTACATAGAGTACAGTTATCCCCAAAAACAGGATGAGGATCCCAATACCTATGATGACAAGAGCGATAAACCGGTAATCCATATCAACCCCTGGAATAATGGATACATCGACCGTTACCGGTTTGCTCTCTGACGCATAGATGGGATAATCATCACCCGTAAACCTCGCAATAACCGTATGTCTCCCCGGGGGAAGCTGGATCAGTTTCTTGAACCGCCCGGAAGAATCGGTCTTGGTAACAAGGATATGCGTTTCGTCCCATGTGAGTTGAACCGAAGCATCCTTTACCGGAAGATTTGCAATGATTGAGCCAGTGCAATTGATGTTCCCGCTTCGGTCAGGTTTGCTGACAATAAGGGTGGTGGTTGAATTGACCGGAATCACGGTCAGGGTCCTGTTTATGGACCGTGACGTCGGAGAGCGTGCATAGACGATGTTAGCCCCGGCATAAGCCCGTTCTATGGGTATCCTGACAACATAATACCCAAATGTATCCGTGACCGCAGTGTATATGGGAATATTATTAAAGTAGATGGTAATGGGTTTCCCGTCTGCGCGAAGCGTAGTGTTCCCCTGGAGGGTCAGGGAGATCCCCTGGTATTCAATGACATCCCGGTATCTTCCGGTATCCGGCCGGATAAACAGGGAGAGACGCTCCTCACCGGGTGTAAGGGCTATATCAACGGGTAACTGGCCGCTTTGTTTGGGTTCTTCAATCTCTCTTATGATCTCATCGACCTGTTCCTGGCTCTCCTGGGTGTTTGTAGTATCGAGTCCTAATTTCCTGCCGGATTCAACAACCTTTGCTGTTGTGTTCCGGTACCTCACCCCCATTCCCCGGACCTTTTTACGCAATTCATTTCCCTGTAAGCGGACGGTCGTGAGCATGTCTTCATTATTCTGTTCGCGGTACTGGACCTCCATTGACTGCAGGGCATCAAGAGATACGGAGGTATTCAGGAGGGTGTCCAGCATTTCTTGTTGAAGGGCAGTATTTTGTTCAAGCTCCTGGATCTCGCTCTCGTTCATATCAAGTTTGATGATCAGGTTTTTAATTGACCAATGACTATTTCCGAAGCGCTCAAGATCCCTGCGGGCTTGGTCGATATTGTGGATCCGGATATTCAGCGAGATTGGCCCGGTGAAGTCGATGAAGTCTTGGAGTTGTGGCGATATATCAGAGGTACTGTTCAGGGACTGTTGTTTCAGTGCATCGGCATTGTCATGGAACCGGGAGGGGAAGGAATCCTTATCCAGAGAATAGAGCAGGGTATTCGAGATGGTAAGTGCCAACGCTACGAGTATTCCGACAACCAGAATGGCAAGGATCAGATAGTGGGCATTACGCGTCATTGGTATAATATCTCTAGGACTTTCTTTACCACAATGATACCGAAGATAACAATCCCGACAGCAACGATATATTTTACATACCTCATGTGGGGAGGAAGCGAGAACCTTGTGTCTGCCAGTTCAACGATGACAAGGAGGCCGATCAGCCAGAGCACAAAAAAAATTTCAAGGTCAATGCGGAATGCAAGAACCATGAAAATGCTGATGAGTATGAGCCAGAGTGTTATCACCACAATGGCGAGAGCCTTCTTTTTCACGTGAGTCCCGCTAAATGTTAGGAATTCTGGCTATAGGTAATTTTCTTTTGATATGTAGGTTATGATTCGATCAAGGTTATGAAAACAGTAGTATGAGGACATTGGTTTCTGGTATTCCGGAATTGGATACACTGGCGAAATGAAAGCGCTCCATTATTAAAGAACATAATGATTGTTGAGTCAGTCATCTTCTCGTATTCTGTTGAAGATTCCAGGAGAGAGTCGTGCGTTGTCAGTTAATTTTGGGAATTTTATGAGGTCATTTAGAACCCATAAGTAATTGGTTATTTCCCTCAATGGAAGATCTCCTCTGTAGAACTCTTTTTTAAGGAAACAAGATAATCCCTCTCTTGCGCCCCCAGTCCCCCGTGGAGGAAGGGGCGCATTGCGGTTGGATGAGGCTGGTACCAGGTAATACGTTGTTATCGCAATCCGGGGGATGCTCCCGTGGCGGGTGCCGGGGTGAAAGCGAAGCCCCCAAGAACGTTCAGCATGTTGTTCCATGTATAACTTCTTAAAAAATCTGAAACAAAATTTTGATTGGTGGCATCAATTGAGAAATTGCCAAAATTAAAATTCCAGACTCTATTCTGATGTGAATTGTTAACTCGACTTAGTTGATTTTCATGGCAAATCCTGAAGAGAATCAGGCAGTTGCTCTTTGGGGCTTCAGCACATCCTGCTTCCGCCCCCGCACGCGAGAGGCATTCCCCAGGAATGATATTCACTCAGATGGTTGAATAAACACTCAAAAGTACGGAAGGAAAGGGGTCAGGGGGATGCTTCCTTTGGACTGCTTCCCTCATATGGGAGAGAGGGGGTCACGCTCCTTTCATTAAAAGAGAATCAGCGAATATAAGGAAAAAGAGGATTTCAGCAGAGAGCCGAAAAAAGATCATTTCCCGGCACCAGACGTGCAACGGGATAGATATTGCATCGGATAGTGCAAATCCTTCAGGCTCTCCGGACCAGATGGATTAAGAGACCGATGAGAACAAGCGCCAGCAAACCCCCGGCCAGCAGAAACACACCCTGTCCTTCCACCGGCATGTGAATGCCCGGGCTGTTTTGCTGTATCTCACTAATCATATCCGGGTCTTTTGGAAACTTTTGCCGGAATGCCTCTTTTGCCGGTGACAGGTTCACGGATATCAGGAGATCTCCGGTACTTTTGTCGATTACATCAACTGTCTGGATATCGCGATGGTACGGGATGAAAAGAGGCAGGTCGATATCTTTTTTCTGGCCATACTGGGCATACTGGTCGGCATGCTCACCTTCAGTCATTTCATGCTCTTCCAGCAGCATTTTGTAACTGTATTCCCCAAACTGGGTACGGGGATCCCAGACCTCGAACGTGAAGAGTGCTGTGCCGTTAGCCGCCCGGACAATGGTGGTAAAATTACCTTCCTGGTGCCCCAGGTTGGGGGCATGGCCATACTGGATATCAGCCGACTCCACGACAGCCCCCCCCGGGTGGACACAGAGAACAATCATGAAAATTTTGGCGTAATCATCACTGGTATCCTGCGAAACAGATCCCATGACGAGGAAAAGGCTCAGTACAATCGCTCCGATAATCGCAAGAGATCTCATAATTTCCACCGGTTGATGTTCTCCAGGATATACTGCATATGACTGGTTGCCGCACTCCCGAATTTCCCTGAAAATAACGAGGTGCCCATGATATCAGGCTCGGGATCGTACCGCCAGAACCCTTTCTGGCAGGCTGTTGAGGTCTGGGTAATCTGCCGGCACTGGTTAGGATCCCACCCATTATTCTTCGCCGCCTGCACGCATGCCGACTGGCTGTTCCAGACATTGGGCTGGAGCTCGTTCTGGGTATAGTAAGTCTCCCCGCAATAGGTATCGATCAGGGCGAAAGCAGCATGCCCGGATTCATGGGTGAAGACCGGTATGGAGTTGGCCGGGGCCTTGAACCATGATTGTATCCCGGGGCCGAGCGTGCTGGAACAGCCGTTTGGCTCGCATGGCGGACCGGAATAGATGCCGGTATACTTAGGGTAGATGATCACGGCAACGTCGGTAAAGGGAGCTTCCTCCCAGAAATCTTCAGGAAGGGTTCCTGCACATCCCTTGAAGGCATCGGCAAAATCGCCCGGATCCGAGTAATAGTAAAAATTGAACCTGGATGAGATATTTTCCGGCAAGTTATTCCCTTTTGCCACCAGGGTATTCAGGGTAAAGAACCGTTTCTGGATGAGGTTGTCTACATCCCTGCGGAAATTTTCCTCATTCGAGGTATAGTAATCGGTCTCGACTTTCATCTTTTTCGTGCAGTCATATTCAGTTTTTGAGGGAACGAAGACCACATCGATCCGTTCCTCAACAGGACCATGATCCCCCGTCGGTATGACTTTTAATGGATGGAGGGCCAGGACCGGTATGATATCCGAAGGGATGGTTATCATGGTGGTATTTTCCATGTACCCGCGGGATACCGCCCGGACGGAATGCTCGCCCGGGGAGAGCGAGGTAACAATGATCAGGCCATCTTTTCCGGAAGTTGCCCCGGCGTACCCTCCGTCAACATATATCCGTGTATTGGCAATACCGACACCGCTGTCGATATTTTTACAGGCAATAACCTGGTTTGATGAGGCCAGAGTATCAACGGAATGAAGTCCTTCAGCAGGATCGCCGGTCATTGCAGAAGCCAGACCCGCGAGCAGCCCGGCAAGGATGATCCCTGTCAGGATTGCAGAATACATCCCCCGGCAAACGTTTTGCCTTACTGTGCCTGGCTGCGAACCGATCTTCAATGACTTCCTCCCGAAAAAACTCCTGTACTCCACATACCCGGATTCCGGGTCACATCTCTTTGGTTGAGACTCTGATATCTCACAATTATATTTAAATCTTGTGCTTATCGGGAGTTCACAGTGTGACGGCAAATACGGGTTTCCAACATAAAGATTCGGTATAATCAGGTATCGTTCCCGGAACGTGAGCGGACGGACTTGCATCCTGTATACCCGCAGTATGAGTCGGCCAGAGTTTTTCCAGCCTGTCCTGATGAATACTCTGTTTAGAATAACCTGCGATGTACTGACAGGACTCAGACGAATGGGGTGCGACAACTGTCCCGATACGCTCAGGAAGGGTTTCAAGGTGGGGTATAATACATCGGATCAGTTTTCCGGTTCCCTGTGCAAGCAACAATCCTGGTAGTTCAGGAGTTTCTTCTGATCCCGAATCCAAAGATGATCAGCAATGCACAGGCCGTGAGGGCTCCTGCAACCGAGAAACCTCCGGATAAGGGGGCGTTCCGGGTTTCATCTGGCAGAACATCAGTATCCAGAGGATACTTTGCATGGAAACGTTCCCGTGCGGGACCGATATCAACGGAAATGAGAAGCGAACCGGAATTCCGGTCCGCAAGCTCGAGGGTCCGTATATCCTTATGGTATGGGATAATCAGTTTGAGCCGGGCGGAATCTGAATGCACTGCGCCGGTGGTATGGCCTGCTGTCAGGTTTTCATCAACATCTCCTTGCATCATGAGATGATCCCGCGGATCCCAGACATTGAATGTCAGCAGTGCCGTGCCGTTGGCCGCCCGGATTGTGACGGTATAATGTCCGGCCTGGAGACCCATGTTTGGGGGATGGCCATAGCGTATATCCACCGATTCCATGGAAACGGTATCGTTGTCGAGGCCGAGGGAAATTACAATGATCTTTGTTGAATCATCTGCCGGCTCTGCTGCTGCGGAACAAACACCTGCAAGAAGGATGAGTATCACGGACACGAGCAGCAGAACGGAGGCCATGTTCTCTACTGAGTATAAAGACAAAACTCTATTTTATTCCAGCGATTGCGGCAAGGCCGGATTCTTATCAAACCTGTCAATAAGATCGAAAAACCACAACAGTTGAATAATATGAAACCGGATTATATACCATGGAAAAAATTCAGATTCAATTTAAGGAATCTGACTATAAAGTCTATTATGAATATTGCGAACGATATTACCAGATCCACGATATCGTCCGGAAAAAATCCATCCTGACATTCCTGGACCTTTTCAGCAAGGGTGTCCTTAATGTAGCGGAGCAGGATATTTCGCAGGTAACCCTGTTGCTCTCGCAAAAATGCGAGGAATTAAAGAAATCGTCATATGATAACCGCGGCGATGGGGATACAACAACATCCCTCCAGCTTGAGTCCTGTGCTGATATCCTTCATTTCTCCAAAGACCTTGAGAAGATGTACCGCCTTTTCCAGAAACAGGGACTGGTGGCAAATTACCTGCTCATCATCGGTACATTTTCCAAAGTGACCGACGCTGCAAAGAACTCTCCTGTCAACGTAATGTACAACCTTGACAACGAAACGATCGAATCTCTCTCCCTTCCACTCGTTGATCTTATCCGCGGGAGACTTGGCACCGACCGCGAGTGGCGTTCGGTTCTTCGCGAACTCAATGTTATCGCTGCCCGGTACAACCGGGTCGCATCCGGCCCGAAATTCGATCTGGATACCATCAAGCTGGTTGCCCCGGCCGTGGTTTACCATTTCAACAAGGATGTCAAGACAAGCGAGATCATTTCAGTTGTTCCCTCGTATTTTGATGAATGTGAACTCGATGAATTCGAGACCCTCCTTAACCGGACATCCCAATACCTGCAGGATGAACTGGACGCGGATATTGACTGGCAAAAGATTGCCGGGCCTCTGAAGATTATTGCTGCGAAAGTTGATGAACAACGGGAAGAATGGAAACGGGAACGCTCAAAGCTCGAGGATCATTATTCGCTTGCATCTCCGGCCGATATGCTTGCTTCTGAGGGAACGACATCTTCTGCCGGGTCAGTTTCTTCGGCATTCCCCGGTTCGCCCCGGGTGAATGAGCTGAAAGGATTTGAGATTAATATGAGCCCGGATGGAACAACCGGTGTTGAATCCCCCCTCCAGATATATACAGAAGTTAAAGAGGACTCCCCGAAACCCGCAATTGTTACCCATCTCCCAATTGTTATCGGCATTTGTATCATCGTTGCCTTCATTTTCGGGAGTGTTATCCTATCCGGGGCATGGAATCCCCTAGACATGGGAAATTCCACGCAGAACGGTACCTATCCCAATGGGACGGTTATCAAACCTGCAGCCACCACGGCTAAACCAGCTGCCACGACCGCCAAACCTGCAGCAACTACCGCCGCACCTGCAGCAACTACCGCCAAACCTGCGGTTACAACCGTTCAGGCAAGTTATTCCTCTGCCGATGTTGGCTCCCACCTTCTTGAAATCGGATTTGGTCCCGACAATAATGTCATCCAGAAACCCACAAAAGACCTGCTCGGGATTTCACTCATGGGAGCCGACAAAGACAGTGACGTTGCGGTGATCACTAATTTTATCAACCAGTTCAATAATTATTCTTCAACTACCAAGATATCCACCAATATCGACACCACCAGCCCGTCAGCAGATATTACTCTTGTTTTTTTACCGGAGTCTTCATTACGCCAGCTGAATGTAGATGCTAATACCCTTATCGTCAAAGATATTCAGACCGGGACTTATTATTTCGTCCGCACAACCACCACAACTTTTGGGACTTCAAATCAACAGACGTATGTGAATGCCGATCTGAAAGGAAATACGCGAGCCCGCTGGATATTACGTGCCCTGCTCTATACTATGGGATTCAAGGGAGAAACAGCAAAATATACGGACAGCCTGTTTTATTCCGGCGCAACCGATGCAAAACAAGCGAGTCAAATTGATCTCAAGGCAATACAGCTGATGTTTGGGAAAAAAGTAACCAATGGCATGACGAAAGCTCAGATTAAGGAATTGTATTAATTTTTTTGAATTCGTGAATTGAGTCTGAACCATAAAACTAACGATAAAATCTGGAAATTGTTAAAGAACCAGCGTTCACTGTTACACAGCCTTTCCGAAATGCAGTAGGGTAGAGAATTTTAACGTTTATGGACAGTCCCATTACAGCAATTAAAATTTCCTGTTGTTTGAATGAAACCTGCGCACTCATATGTTCCCGGAGACATTTCCTGCGGCTTGTTTCCGCTTATGTGGTGTCATCCGATCGGAACAAAATGGATTAAGCGAACGAACTTTGAATTCATATGATCTTAGATCAATGATTCACTATTTTGAAATTATTCCGGGAATCTGATTATTCAATTTTTCCACCGTTTATTTAAAAGATCTGGTGGCTAATGATACTATATTCTGACCAGTTTCTCTGATCCTTCCACTACAGGAAGACGTTCCTATGAATGGAGTTTTACCGGGGAATTAAAGAAATGAATAAAAACCATATGTGATGCGTATCTGCAGAACCGGGTATACATCCGATTACAAAATGGGAGTATCACGTGAAGTATCCACACAAAACAGTTCTCCAGATCTCTGATGAAAATTTACTTTTTATATACAGTTTCTCCGTATGTGAATATCCTCTAGTTCACTATCCTTTACCTCTTCTAATCCGCCAGCGCCAGAGTAACCCGGCCGCGAGAGCAATGACTGTTCCCCCGATAATCAATTCTTCCGGCCTGCTCCATCCGATTTCGGGGATGGTGTGGTTTATGAATCCCCATCCAATGCAGATCCCCGACAGGGCACAGAGCAAGAGTGCCGATAATATAAGTATCCGGGAAAAAACACGGCGATTCCTGTTCATAACGACCAGGATCCGGCGATAAAAGACCATTGCCAGCAGGAGAACCCCGATAAGAATTGCAATAGTCAGCTCGAAGGGATTCTGTATCTCCTGCATCAGCAGGATCCAGATGTAATCCTCGGGCAATCCCCCTTTGAACGGGCCAAGAAAAGGATGATACCAGTTCGAAGGTTCCAGCCACATCATATCGAGTACCTGGTGCGACAGGAGTCCTACTCCAAGAGCAAAGACCTCCGGATCCTGCATCCGCTTCCAGAACAAAATGCCGGTTATCAGGATCACGACTGCGATGAAAAGGGTATGTGTATAGATACGTCCGTCCCCGATCGTCAGGGGAAAGATGAGGTGGCCGAGCGGCTTGTCGATCAGGTCGGGAAGAACGGAACCGACAACACAGGGCAAAATCCAGCGGCGATCGCGGAGAATATCGCCTAGCAAAAAGCCGAGAATGATGCCGGTCAGCAGGTGGAAGAAAAAAAACATGTATTGTTTGAGCTGTATGCCATTCTTCTGTTAAAAAGAGTCTTATTCCCGGAATAAATAAAAATCCGTATTCTGTCGTATAATCATCATCAAATAGAGGAAATAAATCAAACCCCATTCATCTTTTTCGTGGAGGAATTATATTGTGAAGCCTCATACACTTCAGCATAATCAGACGGCATTGCGGAGAGTGTATCCATCGCTTGTTAGGATTTGATCCCCGCTGGCGCTACAGTCCTGAACAATTTCCTGATGTTATGTCAGGATCAGACTCCGAAACCTGGGATCACGGTATCATTTTCGTGAACGTATTTATCGGGAACAGTTCAGGTGCGGAAACGATGTTCTGATCCGGGACGATGTTGCAATAGGTGATAATGTCACGATTGGAAACAACTCCTGTATCGATACCGATGTCATGATGGCTGATAATATCACGATTGGTGATTCGGTATGGATTCATCCGTCGACAAAAATCGGCAGCTGTATTCTGATCAGTCCCAACGTCCGGTTCATGAGCGATCCTATGCCTGAACGCACTCCCAGACGAAGATCCCGTGGTATCCTTCTTAAAGATGATGGGTGGACTATTGGCGAGAATGCTGTTATCGGCCTTAACGTTTGTATTGGTAATGGGGGCATTGGTGATCGCGGATATACTGCAGGATTTTCCAGGGAAATGTTGCTTATAATATTCCTCGTGCCTGCAACTGAAATCTTTTTATATTTCTCTCGATAATCCCACCTCTGTTGTGGATCTCTGACGATTAATACTCTGCCACAATTTGTTTATTAATGGATCTTATAGTATAATGATGAATAAATGTTAATGGAATACCGGATGAAAAACGTTAATCATGAACATGTTATTTTAAGAAAATATTCCGTCAGGGTGATATAGTGAAGTACATTGTCACGGGTGGAGCAGGATTCATCGGATCGCATATCGTTGAGGAACTCGCAAACCGGCAGCATGAAGTGATAATTCTTGATAATTTATTCTCGGGAAAACAGGAAAATATCGAACAGTTTCTGTCATGTCCCGGTGTCACGTTTGTTAAGGGCAGCATTACCAATCCCCGCCTTCTCAAAGAAACGTTTGCCGGTGCAGACGGGGTCTTTCATCTGGGAGCGATTGCTTCCGTGCCAAGATCGGTTGCAGATCCCACTGAAACCCATGATGTCAACCTGACCGGGACCCTCAATGTCCTTATTGCAGCCAGGGACTGCAATGTGAAAAAAGTGATCTTCTCCTCGACCGCCGCAATCTACGGGAACAACCCTGCTCTCCCCAAATCTGAATCCATGATACCGGAGACCCAGTCACCATACGCAGTAACCAAGATTGCCGGAGAGCAGTACGGGGCGATTTTCTCCCATTTATATGGTGTGAAGACCGTCTCCCTGAGGTACTTCAATGTCTTTGGGCCGCGTCAGGATCCGACTTCACCATATTCCGGTGTTATCAGCCGGTTTATCAAAAATATTCTCACCCGCCAACCCCTGGAAATATATGGCGACGGGAAACAGACCCGGGACTTTGTCTTTGTCAAAGATGTTGTCAGGGCAAACCTCCTGGCGATCGAAAGCAGTGCCGAAGGCTCGTTCAATATTGCATGCGGGAAACGTATCGATCTTACGGAACTCGCCGCGATTGTCATGGAGATTACCGGTATTACTGTCCCGATAATCTTTAAACCCCCGCGGGAAGGTGACATCCGGGATTCTCTGGCAGATATCACCCGGGCCCGGTATGCATTCGGGTATGAGCCGGAATATACGGTGAAATCCGGTCTTGAGAAAACGGTTGCCTGGTACAAGAGTCAGTTATGAATGGGGATCCTGATCTGTTTATTGACTCCAGCATTAAAAAAAGGGAAATGGATTACTCTGGTTCACGAGACCCGCATCCTTCACCGTTTCCACTATTCCTTGCCGGGGGGTCCTGCGGAGTGTTCGTTACCTCCTGAATGGTCCCGGACATAACCCGGTACCGGTGCCAGGATCTTTCCGGTCCCCTCACCCAGAGCTCGCGGTGAATCTCTTCCGGGAGATTGAGTCCTTGTAATTCCGAGATCTGTTGTGCACAGGTTTTCCGGATCGTATCCTGTTCATAACCGGCATACTTCAGCCTCCTGACCCGGATGAGACTTGTCCTGCCCATAAAATGAGTAATGAAGTCAAAGGGGAGCGTCGCTTCGGTTATAATGCCAATCAGCAGGAACCCCCATGCAGTTGCCTGACGCTGTGCTTCTTCGATCGCAACGACCGGTCTGCATCCACGGGTCAGAGGGCATCACACCTGTCAGCTGCTTTAACAAGCGGGTTCTGTGACGCAAAATTTAAGGTTTGTTCACGTGGTTCCGGCTGCGGTACATATAACGGTACAGAATTTTCCCTGGCCCGAATTCTGTAACTTTTATTTTTCCCATTATGGTGCAGTTCATACATGCCATATTTTTTTATCCGGTTTTTATTCTTCTTCCGGTCTAATTGTTCCTGTGTAGTTATTCTCATTTTTTCATTTCCTGCCGCAAAACCGGCCCATCGTCCGGCAGGTTTCGGAGCGTACGCTATCTGCTAATACCCCGGAAAATAGTCTCGTCCTTACTGACCGGAATTCTGTCAGGTCGTGCAGCAACACTATTATATAATTTTTTATATATATGCGTGACTGAAGGAAGATAAAGCCGAAATAACATGTATAAATTTCAAATGATTTGATCGAAACGGAAAGCAATTATCGGAAAACCGGAAGGGACCCCGCAGGTTTCGTATCTTAATCCCCGGTGGAGTATCATTTTACCAAAACCCCCTATTATTCCTCAAAATTTGCCATTTTCCACGGAAAAATAATTGTTATAGCCGCTATCTGTGAACGGAACTCAGGGTATTTCCATGGAAAGGATGTGACAGAAACGACCTTTCAGGAACACCAGTAAAGGGAACGTACCGGGTCCTGTTTTCATCGTGATTTTCCCTGTCCGGTTGCGGATTGTGGCGGGATTTTTGCGGTGGACAGGTTATCCGGAATATTGTGTTCACCATACCACCATCCCGGTAAAAGAAGCGCTATACGGGCGTATTTTTCCGTTGCTCAGATTTGTTTTTCCCTGACAGATATTGACTACATGGTAAGTTATTTACAGGCCCGGAAACTTCGTTGTATTTCTTCCTGATTCTGAACTAAAAAAGTCAGGATAATAACAAATGAAATGGCTGACCTGGATGCATCGGATGTGCTGGCATGTGTTCATCTTTTTTACTATGTCTCAATCACCGAAACCGGCATCCTGGATAGTAATTAAAAAAATTTCATTCCATAATTCAATATTTTTTCCGATATTTCAAAATGAGAATATTTCTATTCCGGAACGAATAACATTTTCATGAAATGGTTATGGTAAAAAAAGCGTTTATTACCGGAATTACCGGGCAGGATGGATCTTATCTTGCCGAGCTTCTGCTCTCCAAAGGGTACGAAGTTCATGGACTCATACGGCGATCATCAACATTCAACACAAGCCGACTCGACCATATCTTCGTTGATCCTCATGACCCCCATGCTAAACTTTTCCTGCATTACGGTGATTTATCTGATTCGGAACAGATCGCAAATGTCATGTATAATATCAAGCCCGAGGAGGTTTACCACCTTGGTGCCCAGAGCCATGTCCGGGTAAGTTTTGAAACACCTGAATATACTGGTAATGTTACGGGACTGGGAACAACTCGTCTCCTGGAAGCGGTACGACGGAGTAACCATGGTATGAAATTCTACCAGGCATCATCGAGTGAGATGTTCGGGGGAGCAGCGCCGCCTCAGAGCGAGGAGACACCATTCTGCCCACGGAGTCCGTATGCATGCGGTAAAGTCTATTCCTACTGGATGGTGAAGAACTACCGTGAGGGCTATGGAATGTTCGCCTCTAACGGGATCCTCTTCAACCATGAGTCGCCTCGCCGTGGCGAAACGTTTGTCACGCGCAAGATCACCCGGGGTATCGCCCGTATTCTGGCAAAAAAGGAGAAATATCTGTATCTCGGCAACCTGGATGCCCGCCGTGACTGGGGGTACTCTCCCGAGTACGTAGAGTGCATGTGGAAGATCCTCCAGCAGAAAACACCTGATGATTACGTGCTTGGAATTGGGGAAACACATTCTGTCAGAGAATTTTTGGAAGCGGCTTTCTCGTATGCCGGACTGTCTGTTGAGAAGCACGTGAAGATCGATCCAAAATATTTCCGACCAACTGAAGTGGAGGTACTGATAGCCAATCCCGAAAAAGCTAGAAAAATTCTCCACTGGAAGCCAAAAATAAAATTTGCTGATCTCGTGAAGATTATGCAGGATGCGGATCTCCGGGCTTCAGGACTTGAATCCATTGGTGAAGGAGATGCACTGATAGAAAAGATCTTTCCGGATCGCTGGTGGAAAGCAGACTGATGCAGTCGGCCCTCACGTCCGGGTTTCTTCCGTGTGATGACGAACCCGGCAGATCTTCGGCCGAAATATCACGATTTGATCGTGTAAAAACAGAGATATAGTTCAGAGCGGTGTCTAAATCATGGAAAAAAATTCATTAATATATGTGGCAGGCCATCGTGGAATGGTCGGGTCTTCCATCATCAGCCAGTTAAAAAAGAGTGGTTATAATAATATCATTACGGCGACGAGCAATGAGCTGGATTTGAAAGATCGTGGTGCCGTTGACAATTTTTTTCGCAGCAATTCAATTGAGTATGTATTCCTTGCCGCAGCAAAAGTCGGGGGAATAAAAGCGAACATTTCCCATCCTGCAGAATTTCTCTACGATAATCTGATGATTCAGAATAATATTTTTGAATGTTGTCGGAAATACGGGATAAAAAAGTTATTATTTCTTGGAAGTTCCTGTATTTATCCCAAAGACTGTCCTCAGCCCATGAAAGAAGAATATCTGATGACAGGTCCGCTTGAACCTACCAATGAAGGGTATGCCCTTGCAAAAATCGCGGGTTTGAAGATGGCCCTTTATTATAACCAGCAATATGGCCTGAACACGATCTGCCCGATGCCCTGCAATCTTTATGGTGCGAATGATCATTTTGATCCGGAGAATTCGCATGTGTTATCAGCGCTGGTAAAAAAATTTGTTGATGCTGTGGAAGATGATACTAAAAAAGTAGTTCTTTGGGGTTCTGGCATTGCCAGAAGAGAGTTTCTTAATGTGGAAGATCTTTCAGTTGCACTTTTATTTTTGATGGAGAAATGGAACCATCCTGAAATCATTAATGTCGGATGGGGAGATGACATATCCATCCGTGATTTGGCAACGCTTGTAGCAAAAAAAACCGGTTACCATGGACAAATTGAGTGGGATACCACAATGCCTGATGGCATGTTGAGAAAATGTATGGATATATCAAAGATTACTGCACTTGGGTTTACGCCAAAGATCACCTTGGATGAAGGTATCATAAGGATGATCAGTGACTACAAACAAATAAGAAAAACCCAAATTTCTATCAAACCAAACAACAGGTAGATCGACAATGCTTCCCTTAATGAAAAATGCGTTTATCAATGAATACGAGACAAAAAAGGCACTTGCGGAATTCATAGTGCAGGCCCCGCGTTTGAGCATGGATCAGCAATGTTTCAGATTTGAGTCGGAATTCTCAAAGGTTCAACAGCGGGATGAAGCGGTTTTATTTAACAGCGGTGGCAGTGCGAATCTGGCATTATTACAAGCCCTGAAAAACTTAGGTTATTTAAAGGAGAACGCTCTTGTAGGCTTTTCAGCATTGACCTGGTCGACAAATACCATGCCGATTATTCAGATGGGTTTTATCCCGGTGCCCGTGGATTGCGAACCCACCACCCTGAATATCATGTCATGGAATCTTGAAGAGCGGTTGAAAAATTGTAAACTGGATGCATTATTTATTACGAATGCATTGGGCTTCACCGGCGATTTGGATAAAATAAAACGCATCTGCGGGGAAAATAATATCCTCCTGATTGAAGACAACTGTGAATCTCTGGGCAGTGAACTGCCTTCGGGGAAAGCCGGCAATTTTGGCATTGCATCCACATTCTCTTTTTTTGTTGCTCATCATATGTCAACAATAGAAGGCGGGATGGTATGTACTGACAACAAAGAACTTGCACAAATGCTTCGGATTGTACGGGCAAACGGATGGGACCGTAATCTGGATCTAAACCAGCAATCCAAAATCAGGAAAAAATTTAAAATACATTCTGAATTTGATGCAAAATACACGTTTTACGATTTAGGTTATAATCTCCGGCCCACAGAAATCACCGGATTTCTGGGATCATTCCAGTTAAGATTTTTAGCGGAATCAATTAATCAGAGAGAGAGAAATTATCATTTTCTTGAAAGGGATGCAATTAACAATTCTGATCTGGTACCCTTGGATCATTCCCATCTGTCCGTACTCTCAAATTTTGCATTCCCCGTATTATGCAAAAGCCCGGCATTGAGAGACAAATACCTTAAACGGTTTTCCAGTGCCGATATTGAAATCCGACCTGTGATTGCAGGCAATATTCAAAAACAGCCGTTTTATTCAAAATATGTGAAAAATCTTTATGATCTGCCGGGAACGGATATGATTCATCACTGTGGTTTTTATTGTGGAAATTATCCGGAACTGACGCAGCCGGATCTCGATCTTCTCTCACGGTGTCTGAAAAAGCAGGATTTACTCAACTGACCTGTTGTTAAGGACACCATCAACGATCTTTACGAATCATCGCAATAACAGAAAATTCCCCGCGTAAGGAAAATTTTCATCTTTTTATAATCTGAAAAAGGGATCGGGAGCCGGTCAGACTACCAACACAATGCGCTGGATTACGATGAACTGGCAACAGGGCATAATGACCGGTTGCGTAAATTTTCAGCAGCTAAATATTCATAGCATATACTCATATACTCATTAATGGATAATATGAAAGTCGTAATCCTTGCCGGGGGATTTGGGACCAGAATGAGCGAAGAAACCGTTATTAAGCCCAAACCCATGGTGGAAATCGGGGGAAAACCCATCCTGTGGCATATAATGAAAATTTATTCCCATTATGGATTTAACGAGTTCGTGATATGCCTCGGGTATAAAGGATACATGATAAAGGAATATTTTGCCAACTATTTCCTTCATACCTCGGATGTTACGATTGACATAAAACAGAACAGAATTGAAACTCATGAGAATTCATCCGAGCCGTGGAAAGTCTCGCTTATCGATACCGGCGACAACACCATGACCGGAGGCAGAGTCAAGCGTGTTCAGAAATATATCGGGGATGAACCATTCATGCTCACGTATGGGGATGGAGTATCCGATATTAACATCAAGAAACTTCTTAAATTCCATCAGACCCATAAAAAGACCGGCACACTGACCGCAATCCGGCCGCCGGGAAGATTCGGCGCATTACAACTGCAGAACGGGCATGAGGTCACATCATTTTTTGAAAAGCCCGAAGGGGATGGCGGATATGTCAATGGCGGTTTTTTTGTTTTTGAACCCGCAATATTCGATTACCTGAAAGATGATACAACGATTCTGGAACGGGTTCCCCTGGAATCCCTTGCACAGAGCAAGCAGCTAAATGCTTACAAACATGAAGGTTTCTGGCATCCCATGGACACGCTGCGGGATAAAAAATATCTGGAAGGTCTTTGGGAAACAGGTAAAGCGCCCTGGAAAGTATGGGATTGATGACTCTTGACAAAGAATTATCAGATACTTTTGGTAAAAGCATGGTTTTAATCACCGGTCACACCGAGTTCAAGGGATGATGGCTTACATTATGGTTTGAATCCCTGGGAGCAAAAGGAATCGGGTATTGTCTTGAACCTCCCTGCAAATCCATCTTTTTTGAAAACCCGCGTATCCACCCGGATTAATGATATCAGAGGCAATATTCTGGATCTGAAAAACATTCCGGATGTTGCATGCGGGCACTATCCGGACACTGATTATCATAAGAAACGGGATGTCAGCTCCGGTAAAATTTCCCTTTTTTGACGTTGAATGTCAAATGGGGTAAAAAGAATAAAAACAAATATCATAGAACTAGTATTATTAGATGATTGATCCATGCAACGTGTAGCCGATTATATCGCTGAATTTTGTGTAAAAATTGGGGTTCCGGATATTTTTCTTGTCTCCGGCGGGGGGATGATGCACATCCTCGACGGATTGGCGTGCAATAAAAAGGTTCATGTGATCTGCGCCCACCATGAAGGTGCAGCTGCTGTCATGGCCGAGGGCTATGCACGCATAACCAATAATATCGGTGCGGTTTTTGTAACAACTGGGCCGGGTGGAACAAATGCGATAACCGGCGTGGTTGATGCATGGGTGGATTCAATTCCATTACTTGTCATTTCAGGCCAGGCAAAACGATCCCAGAATATCTATAATTCCCCTGTACCGGGTCTCCGCTCTCTTGGCGGTCAGGAAGTAAACATGCTTCCGATCGTTGAGTCTTTCACAAAATATTCTGCTATGGTAAATGAAGCGGAAAAAATCCGCTATCACCTGGAAAAAGCAGTATATTATGCGAAATCCGGTCGTCCCGGGCCATCATGGCTTGATATTCCCCTGGATATCCAGGCAGCGATGATAAATCCTGATACTCTTGAGCCATTCGTACCGGAAGTACCGGAAATTAATGAAAAATTACTCAATGACCAGGTTGATGCAACGTTTGAACTTTTAAGATCTTCAAAACGGCCGGTTATTATTGCAGGAAACGGTGTGAGACTTGCACATGCAGAAAATGAGTTTCTCACATTGGTTGATGCCTTAAGAATACCTGTCGTTGTCTCCAAACTCGGGCAGGATCTGATCAATGAAAACCATCTTTACTTCGTTGGTTTTGGGGGAACGAAAGGAAGGAGAGCAGCAAATTTTGCCATGCAGAATGCCGATCTTATACTTTCAATAGGTTCGCGACTGGCAATCCCTTTCACGGGCTATGAATATGAACTCTTTGCACGCGAAGCAAAAAAAATTGCCGTTGACATAGATTCCTCTGAACTTCAGAAAAATACCATAAAACTGGATATCCCGATCCAGGCTGATGCAAAACAATTCATTGAGAAACTCCAGAAACGGGTGAAAAATAATTCACTGGATGAAAAATTACCCTGGATCGAAAAATGCCGGCACTGGAAAAATAAATACCCTGTCATAACCAGTGAAATCGTGAACCAGACGACTCCGATCAATACTTATAATTTCTTTGATAAGTTATCCGATCTTCTCAAAGAGAGGGCAATCATTATCGGGGATGCAGGAACCGTGTTCTGCATTATATCACAGGTTCACCAGGTAAAAACTGACCAGCGTGTCATCACTCCTGCAGCACTGGGTACCATGGGGCTCAGTCTTCCCCTGGCAATCGGTGCGTATTTCGCTGCACCGGATTCAACCCTCGTTGCTGTAACCGGCGATGGATCTCTCCAGATGAATATCCAGGAGCTCCAGACACTGGTTCATTACAAGATCCCCCTGAAATTATTTGTTATAAATAACAATGGCTATGTCTCGATACGAAATACCCAGAATGCGTATTTTGAAGGGCGGTTTTGCGGGTCAGATCCCGGCAGTGGTGTCTCATGCCCGAACCTGAAGAAAATTGCCAATGCATATGGAATTCACTATGAATCCGTGCACGAAGATCAGGATCTCGATAAAAAACTGAAAGTTGTCCTGGGATACCAGGGCCCGGTAATCTGCGAAATTTTTGTCTCCACAAATCAACAGATAACACCCAGTGTGAGCTCCCGTGTTCTTCCGGATGGAAAAATGATCTCAATGCCCCTCGAAGATATGTGGCCGTTTTTACCCCGGGACGAGTTCAGGAAAGAAATGATCATTGACCCGATCCGCATTGACGACGAGAATGAATAGATCTCTGGTTCAATAATATTTTCAGGTAATGCTTATGATGAATCTTAAAATACACGACACGCTGTTGAAAGAAATTGAGCTTATTATTTTTGATAAGGATGGGACCCTTTTCGAGCTTTATCCTTACTGGTCCATTGTAGCAAAGAGACGGGCAAAAAATATATGCAGCGCAATGCATGTTGACGATGATCTTCTCATTGACTACATCGGACTGGTCATGGGTGTTGATAACACGAAGAAATCAATGAATCCCAAAGGTCCCATCGGGATTTATAACCGTCCATATATCATGAATCTCCTGGTTACCGAGCTTCAGAAACGGGGCTATCCTGTAAACCCTCAGATGATTATGAATGCATTCCAGGAAGCTGATACATACATCAGTCAGGATGATATCCTCAGGCAATCACTTGTTCCCGTAAAAGGGCTTCCTGAATTTCTGCCTGCGGCTGCAAAAAGGTGTAAATGTGCAATATTTTCCTATGATCAGACAAAAAATCTCGAACACATCACTCACCTGATGATGATGAAAACATATTTTTCATTCCTTCTTGGCGGGGATCTGATCAAATATCCCAAGCCGGATCCATGGGGTGCCATAAAAATCATGCAGGATCTTAATGTATCGCCGGACCATACGATACTTATCGGGGATTCAATTCACGATATTGAGAGCGGGAAAAAAGCGGGATGTAAATATGTTATCACCCGAAAATCCGATATATCTGACATGGATTTGCTGGAACCCGTTTCAGATTTTATTATCAGGGATTATAATGAAATTATCGTGAAAAACTAACCGGCATCCGACCGGGGGCTATACAATTGTCCGGCAATGATCTGAATGAATAACATCTCTTCGGAAGTACCCTATTTATACTATTCAATAATAATAATTACACTTAAAAAAAATTTTAATAATTACAATTAGTTTCATTGGGGGTACCAGATGATACTCAAAGAACTTGAAAAAAAACTGTATGCTCATCTTACTATTCTGAGAGATAAATACGGTTGCGAGGGAATCAAATCAGAGTTTGAAAATGAGGGATCAGATTACCGCGATCTTATTCTTCTTCGTTATCTCACCGCGAAAACAGGTCTGAAGATGTTCATAAAAATCGGTGGTGTTGAAGCATTTTCCGACCTGAAACTGGCGTTACACCTGAATGCTGACGGCATCATCGTCCCCATGGTAGAATCGGAATTTGCATTGATTAAAAGCCAGAATATGATTGAAGATCTCCTCGGAACAAATTGTGAGGATTTTGACGTTTACATCAATATTGAATCAAAGACCGCAGTCGAACATCTGGATGCAATTCTGTCAACAATGAATTCCACCATGAAAGGTATCACTATTGGCAGATCGGACCTGTCTTACTCATATGGACGAAAAAGTCAGCAGGACTCAGACTTCATCAATCACGAGGTAGAAAAGATTGTTGACATGGCAAAAGCACATGGTGTAACTAAGATCACTGTCGGGGGAGGGATAAGCAAACAAACGTTCAATAATCAATATTTTATCAACACTATTGCACCAAAACTCTCCTGCATTGAAACAAGAAATGTCATCCTGGGTGCAAAGTCGATCCAGAATCCGGATTCTCTTATGTACGCACTGGATTTTGAACGGGAATACCTCAACTACAAACTCGGAAAGAATCATCTCTTCTTAAAAGCGGATGAGGCACGATTTGATACGCTGATGTCGAGGGGTTAAGTTGAAAAAACAAAAAAAAACAATTCTTGTAACGGGTGGCTCCGGGTTTATCGGAAGAAATATATCAGAATTTTTCCGGGATACTGCAACAGTAATTGCACCCACCCATGCACAACTCGACCTTCTTTCGCAGGATGCGGTTAATAAATTTCTCAAAGAGAATGAGATCAACTATGTGATCCATTGTGCAAATATCGGGGGAAATCGAAAAAGTGTCGGACCGACAGACAGTGTTGCCAAGAATGCACGGCTGTTTTTTAACATCGCAGAAAATTCCCGGTATTATGAAAAGCTTATCCATTTTGGTTCCGGTGCAGAATATGATAAACGCCGTTCATTGTCACAGATCAGTGAAGTGGCAATAGGCGAAAGTATTCCCGTGGACGATTATGGCTTTTCCAAATATCTGATCAGTAAATATATCGAGAAATCTGAAAATATCGTCTGCCTGCGTCTTTTTGGAGTGTTCGGGAAATACGAAGATTATGAATACAAATTCATCTCCAATTCAATTCTGAAAAATCTTCTCCACATGCCAGTTACTATCCGCCAGAATGTCTATTTTGACTGGCTCTTTATTGACGACCTCATGAAAATCGTCAGAATCTTTCTTGAAAAAAATGCAAAGTATCCCGCATATAATATCACCCCTGGCAAGCCGACAGACCTGGTTACGCTTGCAAATCTGATCAATTCCTGTTCAGAAATCAAATCTGATATCATTATTGATAATCCGGGACTGAATGCTGAATACAGTGGAAATAATTTACGGTTACTTGCTGAAACCGGTAGTTTTCAGTTTACACCGATGCCTGCGGCAATCTCGGAGCTCCGGGAATATTATTGTTCGATCATCGATCAAATCAATTCAGATGTCATTAAAAAAGATGAATATGCAAAGTTTTGTACAATACGTCCACAATCGTAACCGGGGAACATGGCATGGATGAAACTACATTGCGACATTTTTTAGGGGGATATAATTGAAAATTGTACCTGTATTGCAGAGATATGACTATGGGAGAAAAAGCCGTGGAGAATCATTGGATGCGAGAGGTGTACATCCGTCGTTACTGAAAATAACGGATGATGTATATCCGTTCTGGTATGATGATCTTTTAAATGATAAAAATGTCTTACAGGAAAAATTAATCCAGTTTGTTGATACCATCAAACCGGATATCATCCTGTTTATCCTGATGAAAGATGAGTTCTCATTTCCAACTCTTGATTACCTGAAGGAAAAATACACCACGATAAACTGGTTCTGCGATGACCAGTGGAGGTTTGACAGTTTTTCAAAGTACTATGCCCCCCACTTCAGTCATGTAATTACGACCGATAAATTTGCCCTCGGTAAGTACCTGGATATCGGCTACAGGAATGCCATTTTAAGTCAATGGGCCTCTTTTGGATATATACCCCGTCTGGATTTTAACTCATTTGAATACGAGTATGATGTCTCATTTGTTGGATCAAAAAGCAGCTATAGAAAATGGCTGTGCGATTATCTGATTAAGTCCGGAATAAATGTTGTGTGTTTTGGAGCCGGGTGGGAAAAGGGAAGAGTGTCATTCGACGGGATGCAGGAAATTTTTTTAAAATCCAGAATAAACCTGAATATCTCAAACAGCGTCTCATATGATATCAGGTACATTCTTTCATCATTGGGAAGCATATATGAATTTTCAAGGAGCAGTAAACGGATTGAACAAATAAAGGCCCGGCATTTTGAAATACCTGCTTTCGGAGGTTTTCAGCTGACGAATTATTCGCCATCGATTGAGGATTTTTTTACTATCGGAAGGGAGATTGTAATTTACACATCCCCCGAAGACTTATCCCAGCAGATAAAATATTATCTTGAGAATGAAAACGAACGGAGACAAATCCTGTCCGGCGGGTACAACAAAGTGATGCAGGCCCCGACATATGCCGAACGCTACCGGGAAATATTCAGAACAATTGGTTACCTATGACGACGAAAGCTACGTTCTATACGGGTTCTTATTATTGCAACAATCGTCAGTTCGATATTGATGATCCTGTAGCCAACCGGGATAATTGTTTATATCCGCTTTATTTATTGAAACAAAAATTTGCCGAGTATGATGTAGATTTATCCACCCAGGATATCAATAAGCCAAAAGATTCGGATTTTATTATCTACAATGAAATGCCCCGGCGATACAGGATATCTCCCAAAAAACAGAATTATCTTCTCATTTTCGAATCGAAACTGATCCGGCCGCAAAACTGGAATATCAGGAATCACCGGTTCTTTAAGAAAATATTTACCTGGGATGATGATTTTGTTGACGGGGAAAAGTATTTTAAAATAAATTTTTCACACCAAGTTCCTTCAAGTCTACCGTCTATTGGAATAAATGATAAAAAATTATGCACACTGATTGCCGCAAATAAAGTGTATCACCGGCCCAATGAACTTTACTCGGAGAGAGTAAATGCTATCCGGTGGTTTGAAGGCAATCATCCACAGGATTTTGATCTCTATGGACAGGGCTGGGATCTGCGTTTCTACAGCGGTATTTTGGGTCATCTGAACTGCATAATGCCATTACGTCGGATCAGGCCCCCCACATTCAGTTCATACCGGGGTCCGATAAAGGACAAACTCAGCGTTTTGAAAAATTACAAATTCAGCATCTGTTATGAAAATCTGAAAAATACAAAAGGTTACATCACCGAAAAGATATTTGATTGTTTTTTTGCAGGATGTGTTCCTGTCTATTGGGGAGCACCCAATATTACGGATCATATCCCCCCGGATACGTTCATTGACCGACGGAAATTCAGTACTTATAACGAGATTTACGAGTTCATGACTGATCTTCCCGATGAGAAGTATGCCCAATATTTGTCCGCAATTAGAAATTTTCTCCAGAGCGAAAAAATGGATCAATTTACTGCTGAAAAATTTGCAGACACCATTATTAAAGAGATCATATCTGAATAATAGATACCATTCATTTTGGAGATGATTCTTCAATGCCCGCTGACATAATCAAGACGATAAAATCTCTCCAGAATATGTATCTTTTCAAATCGTTCGGCCTGATCTCACTCTCAAAAGTCATTTATGCAGCAACTTCTTATCTCCTTTTGATTCTCTATACAAATGCCTTAAATCCCGAAGATTATGGAAAAATAAGCCTGATCTGGATATTTGTTACCGTTATCTCCATTATTATTGATTTCCGGCTTAACACCGCATTCAGTATCAAATATTACAAGGAAGACAAAACGCAGAATATTACGAATATTTATTCCGTTTTAATTTTTAATTTCCTGATTTTGATCTGTATTTACTGTGTTTTTGTTTTTTTCCCCCAGTTACTGGATTATCTCATTGGTTTTTCAATAGATTCCAATGTAAAAAACCTGGTTTTTGTACTGCTCTTTTTTATGGTCTGGGGGAATTTTTTTACCAATCTCTTAATGATCTCAAAAGAGGCAAAAAAATATTTTTATGTGATGTGCGTATTCAATATCGTTCTGATTTTTTCAAGCATCCTGCTTCTCCGTCTTTCCCCGTCTAATTACCTGGTTTATCTCATCTCATTTTTTTTAGCCTATTTTTTTGTGACTCTCCTTGGTATCGTCCATTTATTCCTGCATTTCAGACCAACAAAAAATACCTTTTTCTGTACGGAAAGTTTACAACGACTGATTAGAATCAGTCTGCCGTTAATACCGGATGGGTTATTGTTATATATTTTAAGCTGGGCCGACCGGTATATGCTGGACTATTATTCCGGATTGTATATTGTCGGGATTTATACCGTTGCATACTCATTCTCGACTTTTATCAGTTATCTGAACGGTTCTTTCGGGCAGGCCATCACTCCCCTGATATATGAAATTTATTCAAAGTCCGTTGAAACCTATAAGAAAATTATCAACATGTTGTTGAAATGCTACTGGCTTGTCCTTTCGGCTCTCGTCCTGGGATACCTGATCCTGCTTAAAGAAGTGTATCATTTCTTTATTGCGAGCAATTACAGCGAAGGGTTCAGTGTTCTGCCGTTGTTAATATTCGGCGTTGTTGTCAGCGGCGCTACATCCTATTTCGGTGCAACAATATTATTGAAAGAAAAAACCAATGTCGTGTTTTTGTTCACATTCATAGCGGTAGTATCCAACATTCTGATGAATTTTGCCCTGATCCCGATATTCGGCATATATGGAGCGGCTACTGCGACACTGCTCAGTTATTTTATTCAGTTCATATTAACGTTAAAGCTCACCCAGAAACTGATGCATATCGATTACGACTACGGGTTTATGCTGAAAACAATTGGGTTATTCCTGATCTTCATCTGTATCCTGCAGATCGTTTATCTTCTTCATCTGGATCATCTGGTGGAATTCGGTGCAGGCATTGTAATCTTTTTACTTTACATCACCATAGTCTATAACATATTCAGTGTAAAGAAATTATTCCAGGAAGTGATTGTAAATCTTGATTTCTGAAAATGATATGCCACTCGTTACGGTATGTGTACCCTGTTATAATGCCGGGAAAACCATTTTGAAAACTCTCAATTCGATCGTCAGCCAGACGTATAAAAACCTGGAAATTCTTGTTGTCGATAATGTTTCAACGGATAATACCGTGAGTATCTGCAGGAGCGTTAAGGATTCAAGGATAAGAATTGTCCAGAATGAGAAAAATATCGGGGGTGAAAATAACTGGAGCCGGTCAATAGAGCTTGCAACCGGAGAATATATTGCCGTTTTCCATTCCGATGATCTGTACTGCCCGACACTTGTTGAAAAGCAGGTTCAGGCATTCAGACAATATCCGGAAATCAATGCTGTGTTTCCCATGTCCTATCTTATTGATCCGAATGATCGGATCATTGGAGAACGCCCGTTACCGAAAGAGCTGAAAAATAAAAAAGAAGTGAGTTTCGATGAACTGTTTGTTGCAATTTTAACCAATCACAATTCATTTCTTACAACACCCGGCGTGATGGTCAGAGGTGAATTGTACAAGAAGCTCGCCCCGTTCCGGCTCGATATATTCGATACCGCCGCTGATCTCGATATGTGGTTCCGGATCTCAAAGTCCGGCCCGGTAGTACTTATCGATGAATACCTGATGAAATACCGGATAAGCCCCACGCAGGGAGGTTACCTGATCGTTTCCGTCCGCGAGGAGGAAGCAGCTTTTTACAAAGTGATGGACGCATACCTGCCAGGCGTTGCGGCGCACTATCCCATTCCAAAAAACAGCCTTGACCGGTATGAATTATTCCGGAATAATGACAGGATCAAACGATCAATGAACATGATCCTGAATGGGAAAACCTCCGCTGCAAAACCCCTGTTAAAACAGAGCATATCCCCGGGGATCTTCAGGAAACTCGTTAAAAATTTTTATAATACCTACTCGCTGATCCTGGTTATGATGGGGATTGTATTATATCTCTCCATCTTCGTTTCGGGCGAGAGGGCGGCAGCAGGATTTTTCAAGAAAATCTTCTACTATTACCAGTTCATGTGAGATAGTAAACGTCAAATCCCCCATTTTTATAAATGCCGTTCAGTGACGGGTCGCGACCCATGCGGGAAAAGTCTTCGGCAACGTAATTCTTGACCGGCCCCCAGGTGAAGAGCGTCTTATCCATCTGCTGGATAACGACATAGGAATAAGCCGGCAGGATTTCCCTGAGGCTGCGGTGGGAATCATAGCCGAGATGCGGCGGGAGGACCAGTCCTTCCTTGACTAACCCCCGGGGGGACCAGAGATCGTGACGGGGTTCAAGTTTCGCTTTAGAAAGAAAAATCTCCCCGAACGTACCCGGGGTAACAGATATTCCGGAAATTAATCCTGTAACTTCTTTCTCATCGATGAACCAGTGCATACCACTGAATTGATTCTGGGAGATCTGGTCATTATTATTATATATGAAATCAGACTGGTAGGCTTTTGCAACTCCAAAGAGCGTGAATGAAACGAGGAATATAATTACCATGATCTTATACGGGATAATCCATTTACTTATACTGGTTTCCCGGGGTCGCATGAAATGGTATAAAACATATCCTATGCAGGGGGTTGACAATATGAGGATGAAGACCTGAAACCGGTCGAATGGATTGAAATACAGGTTAACAAAGTATGAAATCATGACTAACCCTATGATAAAAAGAATCGGGATATATAGTACCGTGATTTTTGTTATTTGATTTTCGATTGCCCGCTTCCTGAAGATGAGAGGCACTGATAAGATTGCGAATGCCAAGAAAACAATAGTCCCGGAATATCCTTTAATCATCCGGACAAAAAATTCACTTAAAACACGCGTCGGATGATAATTGTATAGTGTCGATATCCGATCAAGACCCGTTACAATCATGGTAAAATGAAAATCATTATAGATCCAGAAAAGGGACCAGAGGCATACGAAGAGCAGGGGAAGTAATAAAAGGTTGATTTCTGGCATGCTCCGCGTTAAGAAATGAAGGATGTCGGCCTCACTTACGATCTCAATAATAACAACCCCCAGCAACAGCAGAATAACAAAAAATGTTGGAACAATGTGCAAAACCGGGAATAGCAATAATGAAATTAGTAATAAAAACGTCCAGTTGAACGCTTTTGTTCTCATACAGACAAACGTTAAAAAAATTACCATGGGTATGAGTAAATTCGCAAACCTGTTTGGTGTGAAAAGGAGGTAGGAATTTGTTGACAGGAGCATCATGCCCGCAACAAGAGCAATTACCTGCTGTCCTTTCTCCGGTAATACTTCCCTGATAAACAAGTACACAAAAAATAAACTGCATAGCGTGATAACTAACGGCAAATATTTCCCGATGGTCATTACCGGCAGGTTTCCGATAAGGGAGAACTGGACAGCAATTATATGCGTGATCGGATAGAACGTGTCGATCTGTCCCGTTGTAAAAATTTCCTGGATATGGGAGATATGATCCAGAGGATCCCCGGCATCGAGAAATGCATATCCTCGGATAATCCATAATGATAAAATTGCGATATAACTCAGTATTACTAAAAACAATCCCAGTATCAAAAATTTTTGATCCTGGCGGTTTTTACCCTCAATAAACAGGATTATGATGGATATTCCGATAACCAGGTTGAGGACGATTGAGATCCAGAAAATCAGCGGAGTGGATGAATAAATTGAAACTTCATATCCTGTTGCCGGGAATTCATGAGAAACCAAAATTCCAACAATGTATAATATGAACAAAAAGATAAATATGCATTTTATAACATTGGTATTTCTCAATTGCATAGAGATGGTAATTTATTGTTTCTGCTATTAATTATTCATCTCGGTCTGGATTTAGATCTCATAAAGAGATTGTGAAACCGCGGGTGGAGATGGTGATATTCCGGTTTATTGCTGATACTGCCATTTCAGAATCATCTTCTGCTCGTAATGTCTTGTTTGTTCGGTGGACAATTTGCCGTTTATTGATCATATCCGGCGCCCGCTGCCTATTTAGATCTTACGTCCCTCTTGAACATTGATTAAAGAATAACGAAGTACTGAGACTATATCAATTCTACAGATTCATGCAATTTTTGTTGCATGTATATTGAAAACACTCCCAATTTCGATCAATTATTAATGTTTGATGTTAAAAAAATTACTATGTATATTAAATCAAAAATCCTGTCTTTTTTAAGATGCATATTTAACAATTATTCTTTTACAATGAGATACGGTCTATCAAAAGGTCTAAAACTCAAAGGTTTCATGGGTTTATATTACTCCCTTATTCCAAAAAAATTTTATAAAGAAGATCTTTTTTTCTTAAATTTTAACTTCGAAAATATGACGATATTTGATATTGGCGGTCATGATGGAACATTAACCCTTTTTTTTGCTAAATCCGTCGGTCCAAACGGAAAAATCTATGCTTTCGAGCCGAATCCTTTTAATTATGAATATCTTCTCCAAAATTTACAATTGAATAATTCAATGAATGTTGAACCATTTCAACTAGCAATTGGTGCAAGTAGTTATAATGCAAAATTCGTATTTAGAAATGATGGCACGTTTGGAACCGGAACTTTGGATAAAGAAATTCAACAGCAGATTATTAATGAACAGAATTATTCGATAGTTGAAGTTAAGGTAGAATCAATAGATAATTTATTTAATAATAAAAAATTATCCAAGCCAGATTTCGTGAAAATTGATGTCGAAGGGCTTGAATTTGATATCTTACAAGGAATGCAAATGACCCTCAAAGAATACAAACCAAATTTATTCATTGAAATTCATGGTGCGAATATTAACGACAAAATGAAAAATGCGAATGAGATCATCAGTTTCTTAACAGGATTTAATTATTCTTTTTATCATATTGAAACGCAACAAATCGTCTCGATAAAAACAACGGATTTACCTATACAAGGTCATTTGTTTTGTAAATAATCAAATTTTCTCGTTTTACAAGATTGAAATAAATTGCTTCGAGATTCATTAAAATCTTTTCCTGATTATAAATATCATTTACTATATTTTTGGTAGTGTCTCTATTCTTCTGTAAAATCAGGAGCACTTATATCCAGAGAAATTATTTTATTCTTCACAGATAAATACCGGATAATCTGTTGTTCCAATGACCGGGATGTTGCCCGGGGAGACCGTTTCGGCTCAGTCTTCTTTGGTTTTAATCCATTATCCTGATCATGACTATGGGCTTTTGCCCCTCGTCTCACCGTCCTTTCGGAGATGGTATACATCTCTTAGATTTCCTTTGCACTTCGTATTCCTTTTTCATAGAATACGACTGCTTTGGCCTGATTTCCATCGTCGCTTTCACCCGTAAGTACCTGATTGGTGCTCTTGAAACGGACATAAATTATGTCACTGTTTTAGGACAGAAATACTGGCACGCTACATTTAAGTATGCAGTTTTTGTTTCTAATGAAGGGTGAAATTTCTTCAAATCCCCTTTTGATAAATTATCGAGTACCTGTCCCAGATATTATGCCCGGCTACTTCCGAACTGACTACCCCCAAAGGTAAGTTTTTCATCATGTCAACGCTGTTTATCGACTTATCCCTGTTGGACAGATGGAGATGATCATGTTCAATATCGATATCCCACTGATGGAGCCCAAGCCAGTTTTCTGCGGTGCCTTCATTGATAAAGCCCTGCATTATGATATAGCCCCCGGGTTTTGTGATATGAACAATATTATTCACAAACTTGACTGGATCCTGGGAATGATCAATGGCATTTTCCGTGTAAACTAAATGGAAATTATTTTCCGGAAACATTTCCTGTAATGTCTCCCCGGTCCCCTTAAGGCATGTCAGGTCATACCCCGTATGGTATTTTTTATGCAGCCCGTTATAAAATTCCGCCAGCGGATCCACGGTCGTAACCTTAACATTGAATTTTTTTATTATGGCATCGGTAAAAAACTGGGTTGTCGGGCCACAACCGACATCGATCAGGCATAATGGCTCGCTGAACCGGGTTTCGAGATCCTGTAATGAGGAGAGAATCGGTTGTTTGGGCTCAATGATCTGTCTCCATTGTGTGCCTTTTGGGTTTTCTGCATAAAACTGGTGGAAGAACCGTTTGAAAAAGAAAATTTCCGAAGGAAAATTCGGTTGCGATAATAATTTTGACTTAACGGTACCATAAATAAGTTCAGAGTAAATCCCGATAATATCAAAATCCAGATGGGTTAAATCAAACTTGATACTTTTAATAATTCTCTGGCCAACATCAGAATCCAAAACCGGAAATAATTTTCCCATAATTATTTAACTCCCTTATAAAAACTGGAATAAATTGCTTCGAGATTCATTACAATCTTTTCCCAATTATAAATATCTTTTACTATATTTTTTCCATTACTCGCGGATATTTCTTTTTCTTTTGCTGTGATGGAGAGGATGGCCGCAACCAGGGCCGGTTCATTCCGCTCGATAACAATGCCTGCAATGTGCGGCTCTGTGGATAAACCGCAGCCGGTAGTAATAATTGATGGAGTCCCGCATGCCCATGCCTCTAGTACGGAGATCCCGAACACCTCATTCGTGGAGGGAAGGACAAAAACATCGGCATCAACCAGTGCCTCGATTTTTTCCTCTCCATATTTTGGTCCCGTAAGAATGATGTCCTTTAAATCGATTAACCGTTTCACTTCATCGGAAATGCTTTCCAGATAACCGGAATCCGGTCCAATCAATACCAGTTTATACCGGGGATGATCAGCAACCAGCTTCATAAACGACTGGATGAGAAAATCAATACCTTTCGTTGTGTGCAACCTCCCGATATATAAAATTATGAAACAGTTGTCAGGAACAGAATATTTTTTCCGGAACCTGCCTTTTTCCGGGAGGTTCTTATATTCCGACAAATTTATTCCATTGGGCAACATCACGAGCTTATCTGCAGGAATCCCGAATTTCAGATGATCTTCCCGGTCAGCCTGCGTCAGTACAATAAATTTGTCGACCGTATTCACAATGCGCTCCTTCCAGGTCAGATCAAACATCGTTTTTGGAAATGAATTCGGGGGCCGGTTTAACAGGGTGCCATGGGCCTGAAGCACGACCGGTATTCCCAGCCTTCGCGCATTTTTACAGATAATGATATTCTGGTATGATCGGAAATCGTGTAAATGAACCACGTCGAACTCTGATAAATGATCCTTGATCCATTGGACAAAAGACGGTGTATAAAAAAAACATCTCAGGGAGATTACTGACCTGAACGGAATAACCGGGACACCGGCGTGCTTCAGCTCATTCATGAGATCTTCAGAAAAAGAATAGTCGCTGCATACAATGGTGACAGAATGCCCGCGATTAACCAGTTCTTTTGCCTGGTTGGTACAGACATTGGTTACCCCCCCGGCATTGGGGAATAATTCCGGAGCAACGTGCAGTATCTTCATGGCAGCAGATAAATGGCAATGCAAAACGCAATTGTGTATTCGCCTTATTCCGTACTTAATCTGATGGTTGCCCCGCCATCTACGACCAGGGACTGCCCCGTTATAAATGAAGACCGTTCAGAATCCGCTAAAAATAAAATTGCCTGAGCAATCTCATCGGGACTTCCCACGCGGCCAATAACGGTCCGTTGTGCAAGTTCCTCCAGCTGCGCACTGACGTTATCCGATCCCAGGTGCCCCCGTTTCATGCCACTGCGCAACATCGGGGTATCCACTGCACCCGGCAATACCGCATTGACCCGGATTTTTTTTGGTGCAAATTCTATTGCCATGTTCCGGGTCATGGTTTTTATCGCTCCCTTGCTTGCAGCATATGCCGCAATATTCGCTGATGTGGCAATTGCATGTACTGAACTGATATTCACAATAGCCCCGCCGTGTTTGGCCATCAGCGGATACGCCAGCTTTGAACAATAAAAAAACGACCTGACATTCGTATCGAATACCGCGTCCCACTCCTCAATGGTTGTCTCAACCAGTGGCTTGCATATCTGGAGAGCCGCATTATTGACGAGAGCATCGACAGATCCCTCGTCATGCTCAATTTCAGAAAACAGGTTCCGGATATCTTCGGGTTTCGAAAGATCTGCAGATATATAATGATCTACCCCTTCGATTCGCTCCGCTTTCCTCCGGGAGATGCCAATGACATGCCATCCCTCCCGGGAGAATAACCTGGCTGCAGCATTGCCAATCCCGCTTGATGCCCCGGTTATCACTACGGTTTTTTTCATTCCCTTTTTACCCCTAATCCGTTGAGCAGATTGTTAATTGCCAGTTCGTTGGTACGCATCACCGCATCAAAGGTATTTGAGCTGTTATGGGCTCCAAGGATGCAATTTTCGAATTGCCTGAGGGGACTGTTCCCCGGAAGCGGCTCTTCTTCAAATACATCAAGTGCTGCTCCAGCTACGATACCGGTTCTGAATCCTTCAGCCAGTGCAGCCTCATCGATGAGCTGCCCTCTTGAGGTATTCACGATGAATACCCCTTTCTTCATCCGGGAAAAGGAATCCGGATTTAAAATGTGCCGGTTCTGTTCCGTCAGATTACAATTTAATGTGATGAAATGCGAAGCAGAGATAAGTTCACTGACCTCTACCATCCTGATCTGCGTATTCCGGATAAATTCTTCCGGAGGCGGATACAGATCATATCCCAGGACATGCATTTTCATTGCACGTGCCCGGACTGCGACTTCCCTGCCGATATTTCCAACGCCGATAATCCCCAGTGTTTTACCCTCCAGTGATATACCCTGGATCTGCGTTTCATCCCATTGTCCGGATCGCACATTCCGATCAATAAGGTGCAATTTCCTGGAAAGAAGGATAAGATACCCGATAACCATATCAGCGACTTCATTTGAAAAAACCGCGGGGGTATTCATGACTTTTATTCCCAGTTTTTCCGCTGCCTTCAGGTCGATACCATCTACACCTACACCCCATTTTGCGATGATCTTTAATTTTTTCCCGTGTTTCAGGACGTTTGCGGTAAATTCATCGTCCCCGGCGATTACCCCGTCAAACCGTTCAATGATTTTTATTAACTCCTCCTCTTTCATTTTCTGATGAAAACTCGGAGTAGTGATCTCAATATTCAGTTTCTGAAATAACGGACGATAATGATCAATGGTTCTCTGAAGGTGGGGACAGGTTACCAGGACGTGAACGGTCATGATCCCGCCCCTTGTAATTTATACAGCAGTTCAGCAATGCGGAAATCAGATTCTTCATCAATATCCCAGGCTTCCTCCGGTTTTAGTTCATACATCAGCGGACGTTCACCCACGCGGTTATGCCTGGATTCAAGGATCTCCCGGGTAAAAAGGTACATACAGGAGTTTTCGGCATAGATGGGGGGCAGGTCCTGTGTTCTTAAGAGAATCGCCGGATTATGGTTGACCGGGCGGGCCAGCTGGTCCCAGAGTCGTGTCTGGATTCTTGTTACGGTAAACAGGGAATCATACGTGGGGAACTGTTCCTGGTATTTTTTTATTGCCTGCGAGATTGATTCATGGGATAACAGGGGATTTGTGCTGTGTGTCTGAAGATAAAAATCCGCTTTGATATGCTGCATATCATTCAGGAGCACATCATTCATGGGAATCGATCCGTCACGTAAATGCTCAGGACGTTCAATTATTTCAACATCAGGAAATGATTTTGAAGTATCCTTCATTATTGTTTCACTGTCGGTATCGATTACAACCCGTGATATCTCCCTGCATTGTAAAAGGCTCGAGATAATATAATGGAAAAGGGGTTTTCCGGCAAACAGCCGGTAATTTTTTCCAGGAACCCGTTCACTTCTGTCCCGCATAGGTACAATGGCAACAATTTTTTTCTTCATAGTATCCATCCTGATGGTTTTACCTTTTTAATACCGCTCGCGCCGGAGCGCCTTCAGCGCCGATAATTTTCAGGGGGAGGCAGATCAGATCATACTCTCCCTGGTTCACGTTAAATAAATCCAGTCCCTCAAGAACGATAATCCCTGCAGCCAGGAGTATCTGATGCGTCTGGGGACCATCACCGAAACATTGTATCGATAAGTAATCAATTCCAACCAGTTTTATATCGTGCCTGACGAACCATTCAGCTGCATCGGGTTTCACTGCAACGAAATCCTTCCGGAACTGGCTGTCGGCATCATGCCAGAATCCGGAATTCTTTGTTTTTATTAAAACCCGTTTTATCTTCTCTGGTATCTCCTGTTTTTCAAGGAGTGACGCCGTGATTGCATCCGCGTGCTGCATATCGAGAACCAGGCACGGGCCTATCATCGTATCTATACGTAATTTCTCGACTGACAAACCATCCCTGATAAAATGCGCCGGAGCATCAACGTGAGTACCAACATGGACATCACATTCAATTTTTGAATCATTTGAAACGGACCCAGATTTCATGGTCGATATTTCAGTCCAGTGAAATCCTCTGCTATGTGGCCATACGGGCATTTCCGGGTGAAGTCCAACGGAAATATCAATAAATTCCATAATTACTCCCTCTCATCAAAAGAAGAATACTGGATTTTTTTCCTTTTTTCAGGAGAACGTTTCTGAGTCAGAACCTGTTTGTTTGTATTGGGATAGTAAAAAGTATTTCTTAATTGCTGGGTAACGGTCTTTTTATCTGAGAAACCTTCATAGGTTCCGGAAAACTGCATATAACGGAACATTAAAATTCCCCTGATATTCTTAAGAAGGCATTTTTCTCTGAAAGCAACCGCCATATCGGAAATGCTATTCTTGATAAACAAACTGATAAAATCTGACAGAGAGAAACGTTCGTTGGGAAAAATTGTTTTCAATGCTGTTGCTTCTCTCCGGTACCGGTTTCTTATCTGCCGGAATTCTTCATGATGGAGATGAACTATGACTGCTTCCGACGAATATGCAATTTTTTTGCCTCTGATTATTGCCCGGTTTGCCCAGTCGAGATCTTCGAGTCCCGTCAACTCTTCATTATAATGATATTGTATCCATTCTGATTTACGAATCGCTGCATTGGCATTGTTATTAAAGGGAGTTTCCTGGTTATCATTTGATTCTGCAGGGAACCACTTTGAAAATACCTGTCTTTCAGAGAATTTCGAAGTAGCATCGCCAATTTGCTTCCCATATGAAAGAACCACATCAGGATCTGAAAAGGGTTTTATCAGGTATTCCAGCCAATCGGTGTAAACCGGATAACAGTGTGCGCTGATAAATATGAGAATATTTCCTGTTGCCTCTTCACACCCCAGGTTCAGTGCTCTGCCAAACGAGAAATCCTCCGGTGATATGTAGAGAACCTTAACCGGATACTGGGCGGCAATAGAAAGCGTTGCATCAGTAGATCCCGAGTCAACAAGAATGATTTCAGTTCCCGAAATTGTTTGTTGTAAAATGCCTGCAAGTAGTTTTGCGATATGCTCTTCTTCGTTATAGCATCTGATAATAATTGAACATCGAAATAACGTGTCGGAGGTCATTTTTTTCAGATTTTAGTCTCCATGCATTTATTCTCTGAGTTGTGCCATTGCCGGTTTGCAAGCGCAGGAATATATGATGGTGCAAGGGAATAATATTTTTTTCCCAGATTTTCTCCATATTCGAGAAGATCTTCATAATTTTCACAATATATATCAAATAATTCCGTGAAAGGGCGGTCCCTGAAATAGGCAGGATGTGTTTCAAACGTTGTATACTTCAGATCTTCAAATTGACACGACGTACTATATGCCCATATATACTCTTCATCGGGTTTTCTGATCTTCGGATCGTTTCCATCTGCACCCAGAATAAAAATTTCTGTACAGACCGATGAAGCAATCGGAATTAATAATGTCGGGAGAACACTTCCCAGTCCCCGTGTATACATCTTTTCCAAAGAAGGAAAATTAAACTCTTCCGGATGGCCCGGGATTTTATCAAACCAGGGTATTTTATGCGGTCTCCGGATTATCATTCTCACAATTTCAGAAAGTGATAACTCCCAGACCCCGTTTGCTTCGATTCCAATGATATATTCTTTCAACTCGGGGTAATTTCCAAGGAGAAGAGGTACTGCATAGTCATGAGTTCCGATGAAAAAATCAAATGTTTTATTTGTTAACAGTACCTGCTTCCGGAACTGATCCGCATATATTGAAGGGCCGAGATGGTGCTGGGCATCTCCAAAGATAAGAAGATGCGGATGAATATATGCCATCAGATCATCATTTTTGACGATGGTATTACATATGATTGTAAACCCGTCGGAATAATCAAAATTCTTCGCGCATTTCTCGAGTGATGGCCCGGTTCCAAACACATATGCCTTCTTATATGTGCCTACCGTTGACAATAATTTGTTAAAATTGCCTTTTGAATTTTCATACAGCCGGTTTTTTTCCTCATCGGAGATAATGGAAAACAGCAGCCGGCCATATGACTCCGCCTCGATTGAAAAATAGAGTGTCGGATCAACAATTTTTATCTTTTTTATCTGCCAGAGAATCTTTGGGTGAATCAATGAAGATTTTTTCCAGATTAAGATACAGTCTGCCTTCCCCAGTTCACCGTTCTCATCAGTAACAAATTGTATGTTTAATCTGTCTTTTATATACCTGGCCTGGGATGAAGGAGTCTTGAGATCTGCAATATTTTTCGGTATTATTGATTTCTCGACAATGATCCGGATTTCTGCAAAATCCGAATACGTTTCCGGTATATACCATGCGATTCTGTTTACAATATCAGCTAATTTCTGTTCGTCTCTGATTTTAGGATAGAACAGAATACGGCAGCATTCTGGTTTCGAAGTTTTTGAAAAGGATCTGATAACAATCTGGAAGCCATAGAGGCTGTAAATAAACAACCGCAGAATAGCAATATTCAATTGTTTCAGAGTATTTCCATTTGTCAGACTCATATTAACGACCCTTCGGAAACTGATATTTCTTCTGAGCACGGTTAATTGTCGAAATCAGATGATTGGCATCCAGATCAATGACACCTGCGTACCATTCTATCGATTTAAAACGTGGTTGATTCTCGGTTTTAACAATTTCAAGGGCCTCATCCCGCGTTAATTTTCCTTCCCGTACCTGTTGACACCGGAATAAATCAAACTCCGTAAATCCTGCCATCGTGAAATAGATATAATTATAAATTGCTGCGGTCCCATCGTCGGTTCTCCACGTGGCTTGGGTATCCGTTTCCAGCTCCCAGTTAAACTCTCCCCGTATCGTTTGTACGATCTCGTTTTCATCCCACGGGATATATTCGAACAGATACAGATAATCGTCCGGTAAAATATAACTCGAATAATAAGCAAAAAGGGTGTCAAATATTGAATCATTGATGTAGCCGGGATTTGTCAGATAACTTTTTATGTAATATAATATCAGTTTCAGCTTGTTTTTTAAAGAAATCCCCGTCATTTTTGATAGCGCTTCCGCTTCATTCCGGTTCACACCACAAAATCCCAATTTGAATAATCCGCTTGCTTCTTCGCCTTCATATCCGCCACAAAAAATAAACAACTGGATATTATTCTGTTTCCGGATTTTATGGAAATAATGGTAAAATTCTTTATCTCCAGCCATCAGAATGGGAACCATCCCCAGATCGGGCTTTTTTAACCATGCTTCCAGATTTTTCCTGATATTTTCACGCTTTCTCTTGATATCTGCAGAAACAATGATCTGTTCAATTCCTAGTTTCCCGCACACTCTCGCCTGGTTTCTTCGTGCAAGGTCAGTAACCATCCCCCAGTCATAAATGAATGTCAAAGGGTGCAGGTTCAGTTTTTTTGTTATGTACTGCAATCCATATGAACTATCCCGTCCTCCGGAAAAACCAAGCAACACATCGGTTTCCCCGGAGTTACGACGATATCTGGAGACAATTTTTTCGAGCGCGTCCTCTCCCTTCAGAATGGATCCCCGTCGTTCATATTCCCGGCAATAATTACAGACACCCTCGTCATCAAATGTGACGAATGGCATGGTATCCGGCATTAGACATTTAGTACAGCGTTTTATCGGTGTTTTATCCGAGTACAGCAGTTCCCAGATTTCCAGCATTTCTTTTTTCGTTTCATCAGTAAGGCGATACTTGGTCTCGTCTGTCACGGGTATTTTCTGCTGGGAAGAGATATCAGAAATATTCAGTCTGACTGTGTTATTACCAGCAATTGGAGGCTCATCTCTGATTAAATCAGGACCCAAATCAAATTCCTGGATCTTCAGGTTGGAGAGTGTAATCAGGAATCCAGTACCTGCTCTGACATGAGTCACCGATGTTCGATCGAAATGGTTTTTAATTGACGTTTTATCCAGTAATTGTTTCAAAATAAACTGTTCGGATGCGAATATCAGCATATCCCCATTCAGACTCACTTTTGTATAGAGAGAACCGGTATTTGTTGCCAGCAATGCAGTATCTGTATCATCAAACAATACTGCAATTGATGCCGACCCTTCTAATTTCTGGTAAGTTTTTTTTACTGCGTTTATAATTGAAGATCCCTGATTCCGATGAAATTGAAGTATCCCCAGCAGGATTTCCGTATCGACATCCGAATTTTTTTCGATATGAGGAAATTCTTTCCACAGTTTTTCATCATTTGCTATTACACCGTTATGGATACCGACACTGCCATTTTTTATTACCGGCTGGTTATTGGAATTTAACTCGGATCTGCCATTTGTTACTAACCGCGAGTGGCCAAAAAATGCACGCGGGATTTCCGGTACTTTACCATCTCCGCTTTTTTCCGTAATTGATGAAGTAAAAAGATTTGAGAACTGTCTTGACTTAATCAGCTCTGATGCGGGGAGTGGGGCTTTTAAAACTATTATTGATTTATCTGTCCTTTCGATTAGTCCTGATGCCTCTTTTCCTCGTGATTCAGATAGTAGGAATAATGTTTTTACGATATCCCTGATAAACTGAGATGAGAATTGTGCATTCTCTCGAATAATAACACCAAAAATTCCGCACATTGATTTATTCAGCCCCTTAAATTTCCTGGTTTATCTTGCATGGTTCCGGCCTCGCGTTTAAAAAAATGTCGGAATAACCCGGTCAAAATCGGATTCATCTCCTTTTTAAAAGCATCACTTGCATTCATTCACAATCCTCACCAATGAATTCAGGATTATACCAGCAATCAGCAGCAACATCCCCAGCACCAGGATAAATGCACTCCCAATTGCAAGGACGTCATGGAAAACAGAGTTCACACGTAATTCCGCAAACACCCAGAGTTCGGCGATCATTCCACCCAGAATAAGTGCTAATCCGGGGATTCCAAACGCAAGCAGCGGTTTGCGGTAGGTAATCAATCCAATTATTTTCGATAATACCGACATCCCATGTCTGACCGGATGTATTGTAGAGGTATCCTCGATATCGTACCGGACATTTATCGGAACCTCCGCGATTTTGAGATTGTGATCACTGATCTGGATCAGTATTTCAGATCCCGCGGACATTCCTTCGCCTTTCAGTTTGATCACGTCAATCGCCCGTTTGCCATAAGCCCGGAACCCGCTCTGTGAATCGCTGATCTCGGCGACTCCGGCAATCCGGGTTGCGCCATCAAGGACTTTCATGCCGACCTTACGGTATCCGGGGATCTGCTTATCGGATCCATCTATGAACCGTGATCCGATGACAACGTCAACGTCGCATTGAACGAGTGCATCAAGAACCTTCCCGATATCCACGGGATTATGCTGACCATCTGCATCAAGGATCACGAGCGCATCTACATGTAATTCCCTGGCTTTATTGAAAATGGACCGGAGTGCTGCACCATACCCTGAATTTATCTCGTGTTTTACTACAAGTGCCCCAAGACCTTCTGCAATTTCTTTCGTTGTATCTGTTGATCCATCATCAACAACAAGTACCTTGTCAACATATTTCCGGGCACCGACGATGGTTTTTGCAATATATTTTTCTTCATTATATGCTGGCATTGCTGCGAGCACTTTTATCGGGTTTCCCCATTCAGCATCGGAAGGTTGTATGAACAGGTTTGTCAACTGGACCTCATCGACGATTAATCCCTTGCCAAGGAAATGGGTAATTATATCTGACTGGATGTTGAATCCATCCGTATTGAAATCCAGATTCTCCAAGGCTTTACTGCTCATTGCGCGGAATTTGGATTGCAGATCAGTAAACGTCTTACCAGAACCGAATTTATTGGAATTACGGAAGTATACACTCTGAAATTGTTTTGAGAATGGTGTCGTTGTACTTTTCTCCAGAAAACGCGATCCAATAATAAGATCTGCATCACCACTGATTACACGAGCTGCAATTTTGGGAATATCGTGGATGTGTTGCTGCCCGTCAGCGTCCAGAGTTACGACTGCTTTACAGTCTTGTTCGCGGGCGCTCCTGAGGCCGAGAAGAAGGGCATATGCTTTACCGGTATGGATATGAAGTTGCATTACATCCGCACCGGCAAGTCTGGCAATCTCCGGAGTTTTGTCTGTAGAATTATCATCGACGACAATCACACGATCAACATATTGCATTGCCTGGACAACGACGGATCCAATTGTGATCTCATCATTATACGTGGGAATGACTGCAATCAAACCTTTCAGAGGACTGTGAGTGATATCCGTGTGGTTCGGAGATGTATACTGGGATGGAGAAATTCTGATAGGTACAACTTTTATACCATTCTCATACGAGTAAGGACTTGTTTCCGCCATTAATTAAATCCCCGGTTGGTTAACTGAATCAAACTATTTTTAATATTGATATTGTTATTAATTATATTATATGGCTTAGGGAAATAGACGTTCTAAGTTATTTATATATTACGAAAGGAATTTTTTCACGGCATCTTTCACAGTATATTTCTCCGTATTATTTGTCCGGAAGCATCACGGAATTCTGCTCTGTACAGGCTCCGACTCCCCGGGAGGATCTCTGGCAGACACATGATACCGTCTAATGCGTTCGCCGTTAAAAAAAGATGAGAAAATATTGGGTTAAATCAAAAAATACCCGATTATTGATGAAAATATTTTTCCTTTTAGCGGTGTTTGCACAGCGTAGTTTTTGAGACGTAGTTTTGGTAGGATGGAAGATGTTTGTCCAGCAGAACGATGATAACAGATTCCTGATAATTTTTTCCGTTTCATTCGTTTCGAGTTTTGTTGTTTTGTGGGAAGGATAATTAAACCGACCTGCAACATCCGAATATTTCCGGAAGGAAATTTGATCCTTTGCCGGATACCGGGAACCTGAGAAATTATCTGTCATTGAATAATTGTTTCCATCATGGCAATGCATATAAAAAAATCTTCTTCTTCCTGCAGCTCCTTCATGAGTGATTTGTGTGTTCCGGAAAATTTTGGCGGCTAATCGCTATTCCCCCGTGAACCGGTTATATCATTTATCAGACCGTTACCGGTTCATGTTCTTCACAATGTGACAATGAAACGTTTTTTATCACATTGGGAACAATATATATATACCCGGCAAAGGTTCACAGTAATCTTAACATTGCTGGAACGACATTTTCACCCGGAAATGTGAATCTTACATCTGAAAAATTAAAATTATTCTGTATTTTTTGTTCAAACCCGAAGATTTATACTGTACAAAAAGAATAAAATCTACATAATATTGATTGGGGTTGTTTGACCTATGAGTAGACAAAATAGTTTGTATTTAAGCATTATTGTAATGACCATTTTTGGTCTTGCACTAATTCCCGCTGCGTCGGCATTTGGCGCTGTTTTGACATCTCCTTCGAGTACTTCGGTTGTACTGCATCCGGGAGATAAAATTACCATCGATGTCACAAGTCTTGCCAGTGGTGATCCATTCACCTACCAACTGAGCTCAAGTAATCTCTACATCCCTGGGAATTCTGTAACTCTTGCCAGCACCAGTATGCCCTTCAGTTTCAAAGATGGCTTATCAACTGAAACCGCTTCGGCAACTGGGATCTCTGCGGCCAATTATACCATTACGAAAGATGGTGGAGCCCAGATGACAAAATCCGGTACCTCCTTTAGCTCGAGTTATAACATCAAGTCAGGAACTTATGTTGTATCCGTAGTTGGAACACACTCGAGTGGTCCCGTTGGTATCAATTATGTAGTTTCAGGAACGGTGGATTCCGGTGCTCCTTCACCATCAACGCTCACGTTCACCGTACCATCGGACATATATACTGGTGATCTTACTGTCGCTATCCTTAGCGGATCAACAACCAAGTATAGTGGTACTTTCTCGATAGCGCCTAAGCCGGTAGAGCCCACGGGTGGCGGCGGCGGTGGCGGCGGTGCTCCTCCAGCTCCCGCACCAGCACCAGCTAAAGCTGCTTCTGTCCCCGCAGCACTTCTGGCACCCCCGGGAATCTCCCCGACTACAGCAACCCTCCAGAGCAACCCCCAGGGTCAGGTTCTGGCTAGTTATCAGATCGAAACAAATCCCGATGCAGGATTCTCATCAGCCGTAAGTATCGCGACAGGTACGACCGTCGTTTCAGCAACCGGGGCGCCGGTTACTGAAATATCCGTTACTCCTGTTGACCCGAGTAAGGAATCGACAGCACTTGCCTCTGCCGGGTCTGTCTTCTCATTCTCCGGCCTCTCGGTAGAATGCGAACCTTCGGGAACACAGTTCTCGGGAGGTGCGGCCACCGTATCATTCTCGCTGACTCCCGCGCAGTGGGCCGAAGCACTCGGCAAAGCGAACGGAAATACCAACGCCATGACTATCCAGTTCTTTGATCAGGCAACAAAAACCTGGAGTGCTGTTCCAACAGTAGTTGATCCTGTAACTCATACAGTGACCGCTCAGGTCAGTCACTTCAGTCTGTATGGACTGTTCTATAATATCGCAGCAGCTAATACAACTCCCACTCCCCAGACTTTCGGAGACATCACAAAAACCAACATCACCGCTGGAACCACTTCCGCATCGGCAGCAGGCACCCCCGCAGCGGGAACTACTCCGGTTAAAACCATGATGGCACCCCCGGCACCCACTCAGAGCCCTGGACTTCCTGGTATTGCTGTTATCGGGATTGTAGGGCTGGTTGGATATTTCGTTGCAAGAAAGATGAAATAATTTAAACAACCCAAATATTTCTTTTTTCTGGATTCCGGTAATCCTGACGTGTGCCTGTCGGCCCGCAACTTTTCACAACATAAGACGTTCACTTCTGAATGTCCGTCATTACGGTACTAGATGGAACCATAACGAAAATTGTGTTACCCTAAAAAAGAAAATCTTCATGAACTGTTGTTGGGTTCCGGGAAATTACGGATTCTGCCACTATATCCGGGAGACATCACAGTGATACAATCATCCCGTAGCACGAATTTCAGGCTTTTTTTGTCTGGTACATATGCCAGATCTTGCAGGCGCCCTCATGGCTCACCATGCAGGGACCGACCGGTGTCCGGGGTGTGCAGACTTTACCGAATAGTTTGCAGTCAGACGGCTGGGATATCCCGCGCAGGATCCTGTCACAGGCGCAGGCGGAGTGCTTGCTGATGTGCTTATAGATTATAGCGAACTTCTTCTGCGCATCGTACTGCTCGAACTCCTTCTTCAGCCGCAGGCCGGAACCCCTGATGACCGGGAACCCGCGCCACTCCACATCCGATGACTCGAAAACCCGGTACATGATCTCTTTTGCCTTCACATTTCCCTCCCGGCTTACGGCACGGGGATAGGCATTGTCCACCCGGGTGGTTCCCTCTTTTACCTGCCGGACCAGCATCAGGAGACCCAGGAGAATATCCTCGGCCTCGAAGCCGGCAACAACCTGGGGGACCGGGAAATGCTCGTATTCTTCATAGCCCATGACCGTGCAGACATGACCGGGAAGCATGAAACCGTTGAGCTTTGCCTCTCCCTGTTCCAGCAGCCACTGCATGGCCGGTGGGACAATCCGGTGGCACGAGAGAATGGAGAAATTCTCCGGGGGATGTGAAAGGATTGTCGCAGCAACGGTCGGGGCCGTGGTCTCGAACCCGACCGAGATGAAAACAACTTCTTTATCAGTCTTATTGGCTATCTCAACTGCCTTATGGACGCCCTGTACGACCCGGACATCGCCGCCACAGGATTCAAGCGAACCTTTGGATCCCGGTACCCGCAGGAGATCACCGTATGTTGCAATAATACAGTTCTTCTCCACCAGATCGAGTGCTGCATCGATCTCCCCCTGGGGTGTGATACAGACAGGGCAGCCCGGTCCCATGACAATCTTCAGCTGCTCCGGGAGCAGGCTGCGCAGCCCGGTTCGTGCGATCGCTGCTTCATGCGTACCGCAGATGTGCATGAACGTCATGTCACGGTCGACTTGTTCATGCAGCATGTCTGCAATCTCTTTTCCCGTCGCCATAAAAATCTTAAAAGTATTTACCGCAGAATCACATAAGTGTACGTGTATGGAGATCGGATTGTCTGCGTTTGACATGAATTATGTCTTTGCAGCCCTGACGATACTATTAGGTATCGTCATTGCTTTTCTTGTCCGGACACTCGTCCGCTGGCTGGAATCAAAAGCCGAAGAGACCGATACCAAATGGGATGACATCATCATTGCGGCATTTGGCCTGCCGGTCCAGATAACGATCGTTGTCGTTTCGATCTACTTTGCTGTCACCTGGTTCAATATCCTCCCGGAGAATGCCCAGTGGCTCCTCAATCCGGCATTCGTGACGGCGTTTTACATCATCATCAGCGCATGGATCATCTCATCATTCCTGCATGATATCCTCACAACGTATGGTCGCGTTCTGGCCGGCAAGTCAGAGACCGACCTGGATGATCGCTTAATCGATCTGCTCGAACTGGTGGTCAAGTACGTTGTCTGGTTCGCAGCCGTCATGGCGATCCTCAAGGTCTTCAATATTGATATCACCCCGTTCCTTGCCGGTGCGGGTATTGCCGGTATCGCCGTTGCGCTGGCAGCGCAGGATTTCATCTCCAATTTCTTTGGCGGGGCCATCATCACGGTGGACAAACCGTTTAAGGTGGGTGACCGGATCAAGGTTGATAATTATTACGGGGATGTCCTCTCGGTCGGCACCCGTAGCACCCGCATCAAGACCCTTGATTATCAGGTTGTCACGATTCCCAACAACAAGATCACGACAAATGTCATTACCAATTACTCAGAGCCTGATGAAAAACTCCGGATCACGATACCTGTATCGGTTGCCTATGGTACCGATATCGATACGGTAAAAAAGATCCTTCTTGATATTGCACAGAACGTAATCCGGAATACTGATTATCTTCTCGATGATCCCGCCCCGAAAGTCTTCTTCCTCGAATTTGCTGATTCCAGCCTGAAGTTTGTTCTCTATGTATGGGCCCGGAAATACAACCTCCCGGATGAGATTAAGGATTCCATCAACTCCCTGATTGCCGAACGGTTTGCTGAAGAAGGAATCGAGATCCCTTTCCCCCAGATGGAAGTGCGGATGAAAAAATAACTTTTTCTCTACCTTCTCTCGCATTTTTTTTTATTTTCCGCGAGCCTGAGGACCGACTCCGGTTATTCATGGAATCAACGGCCGGAACGGGTTCATTTTTTAACCAGAGCCCTGCGATATCCGCAATGTTTTATAGGGATTACTCACAACGTAGTTAGGCAACCGCCAATGGGGCGGAAATGGCAGGCAGACATCTCCACCGATGAGATGAATAACTGTCGGATCCGTTGTTGCTGAACTATTCCAGCCTATGTGACACAGCCTGGCAGTGTGCCTCCTTGGTAAGGAGGAAGTCGCGAGTTCAAATCTCGCCATAGGCTCTTTTCCTGTTTCGTTTTTGCTGGTGAGTATTTTATCAACTCCCGGAACCGGGCCGATTTAACGATACTCCCGGAATACAAATTAAGTTATATTAAATAATCATACAATTATTACCCGTGAAAGATCGACGGGACTTATCTATGCCCGACAGCAGTGTAACCCCTGAATGCAGTCTTTCTGGTGAAAGTCCTGCAGGGAAAGGTTCCGATTGCGGCGATAGCGTTTCGCACGTAGATCCGGGTCCGGCTACCCCGCCGGAAACTGCATCTGCAACGGAAGGTCCGGTGAGTCCTGATAATAATGAGGATCTGGTTCTTCTCACAACTCACCCGGACCCCCGCAGTTTTATCTATAAATATGTCCTGGCATGTTTCCCCATCGTCCTGGTCATTCTCTGTATATTTATCCGATCACTTCTTGGGGGAGTAACGCAGGCACTCATTCCCGGAATACCCGGTTCATTCAGCATGGTGGTCCCGACAGTTACCAGCTTTGCCAACCTCGCCGTCTATCTTGTTGCACCTGTTGGGATTTTTGTGATAGTTGCCGGAATCGGATGGACATTGCGTTTTACCGAGCTCTGGACAAGTACGCTCATTACCCTGCTATTGAGTATTGTCGTTGGCATGCTCATTATGAGTGGCACCGGCATTCCCCTCATTTCGGAACGCTACGTATCGGGCGTACTTCACTGGATAGCATACCTGGTTCAGCCATTCTGCCTTCTCTCTGCCGTCATGATACTTGGCTGGACGGAAAAATTCCGTCGGAGTATTACCTATACGCTCCTCAAAGAGAATCTTGTAATCCGCGGTGGTGTCTGGAAACACCAGGAGCATCTGATCCCACACCACCAGATTGCACGGGTTGTCCTGGAACAGGACTTTTTTGGCCGGATGTTCAATTACGGGACGGTCATTCCCCAGAGTATCTCCCGGTGGGGCGCCGAAACTTCCCTGCGGGGAGTTGGTTCCAGCGGACAAAAAGATAATATCGGGGCAATGATAGGTTTTGCAAAAGGCAGAGAGGAAGCATCCCGTTATCCCCTGGATTGTTTCTTTGGGATTCCGGATCCCAGGATAGCGCAGGAGCTCATGAAACAACTTATGCTCCGTCCAGCATCGCGGGAAGAAGAACAGGTTATGTACTTAAAACAGATCCGTGATAAAATGTAAACAATCCAGTAATCCGGACCAATCAGTATCATTTACATATCGGACCTGAAAAATCCGGGAACAATCTTATCGGTTCATGGGTGTTTCAGTAAAACGACAATTTTCAACCAGACTCCGGTTGAAAATTTTTCACCGCGATCCAGATCGCGTTTGAAAACCGCTCGCAGATCAACCGGACTTTGATTCTCATTTCTCATTCAAACCTTGATTTATCATTTTCAACCGGACCTTGAATGAAAATTTTCAAGCGAACCCTGACTGAAAAATACGGTCCGAAATTACCTTCCGTCGTGAATGGATCGCGCTGGCTGTTGCACAAGTAGTTAACTTTTCGCAACCAGACCTTGATTAAAAATTTTCAGGCAGACTTTGATTGAAATTTTTTCACCAAACCTTGATTTCGAAATTTTCATCGCGATAAGGATCGTGATTGAAAACACTCAGCAAATCAACCGGACCCTGATTGAAAAATGTTAACCGGACGTTGGTTTAAAAAGGGCTCTGCAGAACCATCAGGAAATCCCTGACTCGTCCCCGGGCGTTACCAACACCCCGGAAAAGATAATCCCGGCAACGGATGGGTGAAAACATTTTGCCCTGCCATGTGTCATAAAGGCCATGAAGCGGGGAACACGGTATATTTTGGGAAGTTCTGAAACAATTGCTCCGCGGATGGCAGGGCCGCGGTACTTTCGCACATGTCCTGCCATTACTGGTTATATGCGTCCGGAGAATCCACCACTTCAGATAAACCCGCGGAATCAACTTTATTGAGAGAATATACGAATATTCGTCTTTAACATTTCACAGATCCCTTTATGCATTTCCATTTCCAATAAAAATGAAGAATTGTGGTGAATCATGAGCCAACCGATACCCCCTGGATCTGGTCAGCACCAGGTCACTACAAAAAAATACACGTTTGCTCCGCGGATGGCAAAAACTCCGAAATCCTTTATCCGGGAAATTCTCAAGGTCACCGAAGATCCCCGGATCATATCATTTGCCGGGGGCCTGCCAAGCCCGGCGCTCATCGATGTGGATAATATTGCAGCAGCAGCAGCATCGGTCCTTGCAAAGGATGGCAGGACCGCGCTCCAGTATTCCACGACCGAAGGCTACCGTCCGCTCCGGCAGTTCATTGCAGACCGGTACCGGAAACGTCTCGGGCTTGAAATATCCCCGGATGAGATCCTGATCACGAACGGATCGCAGCAATGTCTTGATCTTCTTGGCAAGGTTCTCATCAATAAAGGCGATCATATTGCTATCGAACGACCCGGATACCTTGGTGCTATCCAGGCATTTTCACTGTATGAGCCCGGGTTCCATCCCATCCTCCTTCATGAGGACGGGCCTGACCCGGCCCAGCTCGCAGATTGTCTTTTGAAATTTCCTGTCCGCTTTTTTTACGGCATCCCGAACTCCCAGAACCCCTCGGGGATCACCTATTCCGAAGAGAGGCGGCGGGAGATTGCCGGAATCCTGGAGAAGAGCGACGCGCTCTTTATTGAAGACGATGCATACGGGGAGCTGAACTTTGCAGGAAAATCCCTTCCCTCATTGCGACAGTTTATTCCGGAACAAACCATTATTACCGGTTCTTTTTCAAAAATTCTCGCCCCAGGCATGCGTATGGGTTGGGTTGTTGCACCTCCGGCTATCATGGAACAGCTGGTTATTGCAAAACAGGCGTCGGACCTCCATTCCAATTACCTGTGCCAGAGGATAGCAGCAGAATATCTCCAGAACCAGAATATCGATGCCCATATAGAGAAGATCCGGGCGTCATACCGGAAGCAACGGGATGTCATGATAAATTGTATGCAGGATTTATTTCCGGACACCGTCTCGTTTACCCGCCCTCAGGGCGGAATGTTCATCTGGGTCACCCTGCCGGAAGGAATCTCCTCAATGAAGATCTTCGATGCTGCGATCAAAGAGAATGTTGCAGTCCTTCCCGGGTCACCGTTCTATGTCGATGGCGGGGGCGACAATACCCTGCGGATAAATTTCTCGAATTCTACTGAAGATAAGATCCGGACCGGGATCGAGCGTCTGGCATCTGTAATCAGGAAGCAGAGCCAGTCCTGATTTTTTTTAATTCCTTTTTCCTACGCAGTTTAAATAGCATTCATAAATCAGTACTAATTATATATTGTACCGGAAAGGGTATATGCGGCTTTTAAGTAACCTGTATACCTGAGTATACAACAGCGCGGAAGAGAAGAGAACAGTATACAATCAATGGCAGCCCATACCAGCATGCGCACAGTGGGTTACGGCGAGGTAAAAATTCATGAATATTAAAAGTGATGCTGAAGCATTAATGCGACAGGGTATCGAACTGTATGACCTTGGACGTTTCCAGGATGCCATCGTCATGTTCGATCGGGGTCTTGCCCTCTACCCCGATCTTGCAAAAGCTCATTATTTCAAAGGAATTGCCTTATACGACCTGGGAAAATACGAAGAATCGGTACTGGCATATGATCAGGCCATCGCCATAGATCCATCCGATTCCAATGCATGGTATAACAAAGCTGCCACTCTCGCCCAGATAGGCAGGAACGAAGAAGCCCTCGTTGCCTGCGATCGGCTGCTCTCAATAAAATACGATAATGTCGAAGCCTGGATCCTCAAAGGCATAGCTCTCTACGAACTCGGCCAGTTCAAAGAAGCGATTACTGCATACGACCATGCCCTGATGGTCGATCCCCGCCATGCAAAAGTGTATTATAACAAGGGAATTGCGCTCGCCGACCTGGGGCGTCACCAGGAAGCCATCAACGCTTATAACAAGGCAATAGAAATTGTGCCGGATTATGCCCGGGCTTATTACAACCGGGGGATCTCTCTTTACGATCTTGGCAGGTTCGAAGAAGCCCTCGCTGCCTTTGACAAATCCTATGAAATCGACCCCGGGGATATCTGGGTCTGGTATTACCGGAGTTTCATTCTCGCAAAACAGGAATTGTTTGAAGAAGCTGTGGAAGCCTCGGAGCAATTCCTCAAGCAGGAGCCGGGTCATGCGGATATATGGACAATTAACGGCATCTCGCTGTTCAAGATCGGGCGCTATGAAGATGCGTTCAACGCTCTCGGCCAGGCCGTTTCCTTAAACGCCGGGCTCACCGATGCCTGGTATTACAAGGGTCTCGCCTGCCAGGCCCTGGATAACTACCCGGATGCTATCGATGCATTTGACAAGACACTCGAACTGAACCCGGCAAATACCCATGCCCGGGAACAGCGCGGTATTGCCAACTACCGCATGAAAAACTATCGCGAGGCAGTTGAGGACTTTGACCAGCTCCTTGCCCTGGAACCGGAGAATCATAATGTATGGTTCCGCAGGGGAATCTCCTGTGTCAACCTGAGCAGGTACGAAGAGGCAATCGACTCGTTTGAAAAAGGTCTTGAAATCAAGCCGGATCATGCCGGATCATATTACTTCCGTGGCCTGGCCCTCACAAGGCTCGGTCGTCATAAAGAAGCTATTGACGAGTTCGAATCAGCGCTGAAGAACGATTCCCGCTGTTCCCTTGCAGCATACCAGGAAGGATTATCATATGCAAGCCTGGGGCGGTTCCAGGAGGCAGTCAGTGCATATGATCAGGCATTGCGAATCAACCCGGCATTCACCGAAGCCCTGTACCACAAAGGCTTCGCTCTCGCAAAACTGGGAAAGAACGATGATGCCATCCAGGAATATGACCGGACCCTGGCCTATGATCCGGGCAATGCCCAGGCATATCACCAGAAGGGACTCCAGCTTGCAAAACTCGGGCGAAACGAGGACGCTGTTGAAGCGTTTAACAAGAGTATTGAACTCAAACCGGCATATGCCCAGGCATTCTATGATAAAGGGATAGCCCTTTCAAAACTCGAACGTTTCGAGGCAGCCCTTGATGCATTCGAGCAGGCTGTAACAATCAATCCGAATTACGTCTATGCTTATTACAATCGCGGGCTTGCTCTCGTGCAGCTGAAAAAGTACGAAGAAGCAATCCGTGAATTCGATCGGGCAGTTGACATTGATCCCACGCATGTCCTCGCTCTCTACCAGCGGGGTACCACCCTTGTTTATCTCAAACGGTACCCGGAAGCCGTCATTGCATTTGACGCGGTATTAGCCTTCTCTCCCCAGAATACCGGGGCATTGTATGAAAAAGCACATGCCCTGTTCAGCCTGCTGCGGTACCAGGAAGCGGTTGTGGCCTTTGATGAGGCGCTTGAACAGAATCCGTCTCTTACGGAAGCCTGGCTGTTCAAGGGAATAGCCCTGGCCCATATCGGCCAGCTTGATGAAGCGATCGCTGCCTTCGATAAATGTCTTGTTCTAAAACCCCGGCTTACCGAAGCGGCAGTCCGCAAGGGCATTGCGCTTTATAACCTGGGACGACTGGACGATGCGATTGGCGTATTCAACAAGGCGCTCAACGAGACTCCCCGCGATATCTGGGCATGGTGTTACAAAGGCCTTGCGTTGTCCTCCCTTGGCCGCTATGATGAAGCGATCCGGGCTTTTGACCGGACTCTCGAGATAAACCGGAAATGTGCCAAGGCATTTTACGAAAAGGGAAATGCCCTGTCCCATCTCGGAAAACCCCTTGAAGCGGTAGTCTCGTATGATCAGGCTCTCGAAATCTCTCCTGACGACCCCAAGATCCTCTACCAGAAAGGTGTTGCGCTCGCCCAGAGGGAGCGTTACGATGAAGCCATCCGTGCGTTTGAGGCTGCACTCCTGCTCGAACCCGAGAACGCATCCGGTTATTATTACCTTGGAATATCCTACGCGGGAAGGGAACGCTACGATGATGCTATCCGTGCGTTTGAAAGTTCCCTGACTCTTGAATCCGGCAATGCACAGGCGTATCACTTCAAAGGAATTGCATTGCTCCAGAAAGAGCGTTACGAAGAAGCAATCCGCTCTTTTAAAAGTGCCCTGCAGCTTGATCCATCGAATGCATCATCGTATTTTTACATGGGGCTTGCCTATCTCCAGGCCCGGGAGTATGAAAATGCGATCAGTACGCTTGAACAAGCTACCGGCATGGATCCGTCGCTTTCCGACGCGTACATGTACGAGGGGTTCGCCCATTATTCCCTGGGGCGTTATGCCGAAGCTCTTCCCCTGCTTGATCGCAGCCTGACCCAGAACCCTTCGCTCATAGATGCCATGATCTGCAAAGCCGGGTCCCTTTATTTCCTTGAGCGGTACGCAGAGACGATAGAAACCGATGATCGCATCCTTTCCTTAAATCCGACTCTCATCGATATCTGGATGCAGAAAGGGAACTCCCATTATCAGCTGGGGAGAAAGCAGGATTCGATCAATGCATTTTCAAAAGCTCTTGAGATAAACCCGAACCTTACTGACGCATGGATAAAAAAGGCGGAATCTCTCTTTGACCTTGGAAAGATCCAGGATGCAATAGCTGCATATACCCGGGCTCTCGATATCAATCCCTCCTTAAAGGAGATCTGGATGAAGAAAGGCGATGCCTTGAACCAGCTCGGGAAGACGGAAGATGCGATCGGGTCTTATAACAAGTCTCTTCGTATCGACCCGGACCAGGAAGATGGCTGGATCAAGATCGGCAGGGCATTCTTTGATATCAGCCGTTATCAGGATGCCATCGATGCATTCGATAATGCCATCTCCATCAACCAGAGGAGTATCGATGCATTCTATTACAAGGGACTGGCACTCGAGAAGATCAACCGCACTGAAGAGGCGATTCATGTCTTTGAGATCCTTCTTGAGATCGATCCCGGAAATGGGGATGCACAATATCACAAAGGCCTCGTTCTTGCCCGCATAGGCGATCACCGGAATGCTGCGCTCTCCTTTGAAAAGATGAGCGAGCTCCGCCCCGATTTTGCACAGGCATGGTATTACAAGGGAAAATCTCTCATTGAGACCGGGAAATATCCCGAAGCAATTCTTGCGTTAAACCAGGCTCTCTCGCTTGAATCATCCTATACCGAAGCCAATTATTATCTCGGTCTTGCCCTCCTCAAAACCGGCAAATTCCCTGAAGCAATCGAGGCATTTGACCGGAACCTGACTAAGGATACCAGCAATGCCCCGGGACACTTTAACCGGGGACTTGCACTTGAGAAACTGGGACGGTACGAGGAAGCGCTCGAAGCATTTGACAAGGCGCTGATCTATGACCCGGACAATGCTCTTGCGTTTTACCACAAAGGCAAATCGTTTGCCGATCTGAACCGGCATAGCGACGCGGTTTTTGCTTTCGATAAGACTCTCCAGTTAAAACCAAAATATACTGATGCACGGCTCAGGAAAGGCATCGCGCTTTATAACATGGGACGGCGCGAAGACGCAATAACCGATTTCGATCGGACAATCCAGCAGACTCCCAACAATTTCCTTGCCCATTACTACAAAGCACTGGCATACGAAGGCCTGCGCGATTTTTTGTCTGCTGTTGAATCTTTTGACCGTGCACTTGAGATCGATGCCAATTTCCGGGATGCGCATTTCCACAAAGGCCTCTCGCTTCTCGAAATGGAAGAATTTGGTGAAGCCCTCCTGTCGTTCGATCTGACCCTGGATATCGATCGCGAATATTCACCGGCGCATTATTACCGGGGTTTTACCATGCTGAAGCTGGGGCGGCATAAAGATGCGATCACCTCCTTTGATCGCTGTCTTGCCCTGACACCCTCCTTTGCACCGGCGCATCTCCAGCGCGGACGTGCCCTGTATTCCCTGGAATTATACCGGGATTCGATCTATGCCTTTGATTCAGCTCTCGAATACGATCCCTTGTCAGCAGATGCGGCCCTTTACAAATCCCTGGCCCTGCACGAGCTCGGCCAGAACGACGAGTCACTAGCTGCAAGCGAGAGAGCAATCGGGATAAGGCCTGCCTTTACGGAGGCCTGGTACAGCAAGGGCGTTGCCCTCTTTGATCTCGGGAGGTATGATGAAGCAGTTGCAGCATATGAGCGTTCTATTGAACTGGACCCGGCCAGTGCCCAGGCAACGTATAACCGCGGACTGGCACTGATGCACCTTTCCCGCCACCAGGTAGCTGTCGAATCATTCGATCGGGTTTTATCTCTCGTGCCACAGTTCGCCCCGGCGGTTTTTCATAAAGGAATGGCCCTTGCTTCGCTCAACCTGCACGAGGACGCGATCCGGACATTCGACACTGCTCTTGAAATAACTCCGGCAGACCCTGCAATTTTATATCAGAAAGGCGTCTCCCAGTCACGGCTGGAATACTTCGAGGATGCAATAGCCTCTTTTGATGCTGCTATTGTCCTTGATTCACGGAATGCTGATCCATTCTACCAGAAAGGATTGTGCCTGGCTGCACTGGGACGCCAGGAGGAGGCTGAAACGGCATTCAGCCAGGCTCTGGGAATTGATCCGGGCAACAATGAATCTTTGTACCACAAGGGTCTGGCCCTTGCCGAGCTGGGAAAATTCTCCGAAGCAGTTGAGGCGCTCACGCGGACCGTTGAAATCAATCCCACAATTGCCAATGCATGGCTCATACGGGGTTTCTGTCTGTTTGCCCTTGAACGATTCGCGGAATCGGTCATCTCATACAACAAGGCAATCGAACTGGAACCCGAAAACCCCCACACATGGTTCTACAAAGGAAGAGCCCTTATCAGTCTTGGCAGCGATGACGAATCGGTTACTGCCCTGGACCGGGCGCTCTCACTTATTCCGGAGTTTGGCGAGGCATATTATTACAAGGGCGTTGCATTGTTCCGCCAGAAAAAGATGCCCGAGGCAGCACTGGCCTTTGCAGAATCAAACCGGATAATGCCGGACTTTACTGATGCATTCCGTGAAAACGGTAGGACTCTTGCAGTACTGGGACGGTACCGGGAATCGGTTGATGCTTTTGACAAGGTTCTCTCAGTCTATCCCAAAGATCCGGTTGCTCTTTACGGGAAAGCCCGGGCATTGGATCACCTTGGTTTATTCAGGGAAGCAATTCCCGTATATGCCCGGGTCAATCTTGTTGACAAGGATTGCGAAAGGGCATTTCTCTACAAGGGTTTTGCCCAGATGCTGACCAGCCAGTATGACGATGCGGTCGATGCCTTCACCGCTACCCTTGAGATTAACTCTTCAAATGCCGAGGCGTGGATGGAGAAGGGAAAGGCGCTTGTTCTCCTGGAAAAATATGAACAGGCTGTCGATGCATTTGACGGCTATTTATCATTAATACCTGAGTCTTTTGAAATTATCTTTGAAAAAGGACTTGCACTCTCACAACTGGGAAAATCTGCCGATGCGCTGGAATGCTTCACCCGAAGTATCTCCCTTGGACTTGATACCGCCAGGGTTCATGCAGAACAGGGATATTCACTCTTCATCCTGGGAAGGTTTGAAGAGACCCTTGCATCTCTCGACCGTGCACTGGCACATGATGCCAGAAATATCCATGCTCTTGTTGTCAGGGGAGATTCTCTCTTAGAATTACAACGCTTTGAAGATTCAATTAATGCATTCGATGCCGCACTGGCTCTCGACCCGGAAAATGAACGGGCGCATTCCGGCCGCGGGGTGGCACTCTCGAAACTTGCGCGATACGAGGATGCGGTCATTGCACTGGATCATGCCCTTGAAAGCAACCATGCCAATCCCGAACTACTGTCCTGTAAAGGGTATTCCCTGTATAAACTTGGCAGGTTCAAGGAATCTGTCGAGGCATTCGGCAAATCCTTAAAGCGGAAACCCCAGAACGTATTTACCCTGCTCTTCCGGGGAAAGGCGTATATCCATATCAGCCGCTGGGACGATGCACTGTCATCTTTTGAGAAAGTGATTGCTCTTGACGGGAACCATGAAGAAGCATGGTATTTCAAGGGAATTGCCCTTTCCCGCCTGCTCCGTCATGAGGACGCACTTGCGGCATTCGACCGGGCAGTCTCGCTCGATGATAACTGTGCCAGGGGATGGTATAACAAAGCAGGCGAATTGAGTACTCTTGGCAGATATGAAGAAGCATTGCCCGCGTTTGACCGTGCAACCGGGATCGATCCGGGCTTTTACGATGCGGTCTGCCAGAAAGGCATGGCACTTTTAACTCTGGAACGATTTGATTCAGCCATAGAAGCATTTGACCAGGCACTCGCCCTGGGCCCTGGGAACGGTCTCTTGTATTACAGCCGTGGACATGCCCAGATGGAGCTGCAGCGGGATAATGAAGCTCTCGAATCCTATAACCGGTCAATCGGATTTGATGCGGCAAGTCCGGTTACATGGATTGAGAAAGGGGATGTGCTGTCCCGGCTCGGGAATTTCTCCGAAGCGGTTACTGCCTATGCAAAGACTCTTGAGCTGGACCCGCGCTCCGCACAGGCTGCGTTCTCACAGGGGGTTGCATTCACCTCACTTGGCAATGATGAGGAAGCCATACGATCGTTTGACCGGGCCCTTGAGATCGATTCAACCTTCATTGAAACGGCCTTCCTCAAAGGTTGCGCACTCAGCCGTCTCGGCAGGTTTTCGGAATCCATCAACGCGTTTGACTATGTTCTTGAAGGCTCCCCGTCACATGCACAGGCACATTATCACAAAGGGCTCGTACTGCAGGAGCTGGGAAAATATGAAAAAGCCATCCGCTCCTATAAGCAGGCACTTACGAATGATTCCTCGATAACCGATGCAGTCTACAAGACGGGTCTCTGCTATGCACTTCTTGGGAAATTTGAAAATTCCTTAAAAATGTTCAACCAGATGCTGGAAATTATCCCCGGCGATGCAGATGTATTGTTCCAGAAGGGCCGGAGTCTTGCGAAATTGTTGCGGTTCGATGAGGCTTTACTCTCCCTGGAGGAATCCCTGAATGGTGAGAACAATCATGCAGAAGTCTGGATACTGACGGGTTCCATGCATAATGAGCTGGGCCAGTATGCGGAATCAATTCAGGCATTCGACCGGGCTCTTGCCCTCGAACCGGAAAATACTGCGGCCTGGTACCGCAAAGGGAAAGCAAATCTCGACCTTGGCAACTACGAAGAATCGATATCCTGTTTAGACCGGGTATTATCGCTGGATGACCGTTGCGCAGGTGCATGGCTCAGGAAAGGAAGTTGTCTCCTTTCACTTGGTCAGTTTGAACCGGCTCTTGAATCCCTGACCCGGGCGCTGAACTTAAAACCCCAGAATGCCGGTGGCTGGTATGACCAGGGGATTGTCCTTTCCGAACTGGGGCGGTTTGATGAAGCGGTCTCCTCTTTCGATCGCGCAATTTCCATCAACCGGAAATTTACCAATGCGTGGTATGATAAAGGACTGGCGCTTGCACAACTGGGCAGAGACCGTGAATCTATCGGGGCATTTGAAAATACCAATACTATCGATCCCCGGTTCCCGGATGCATTTTACGACAAAGGTCTGGCTTTCGAGCGACTTAGCCAGCATAAGGATGCCCTTGCAGCATTCGAGATGGTAATCTCACTGAATCCCTCGCATGTTGATGCTTTATACCACAAGGCTGTCGCGCTGTTCAGCCTGAAACAGTATGATTCTGCTGCTGTTGCATTTGGCATTGCACTTGAACTTGATCCGGAAATATTTGACGGGTGGTACCGCCAGGGATTGTCATATATCCGTCTTGGTAATCTTGACGCCGCAATTGTCTCGTTCAACCAGGCTATCCGGATTAACCCCGGATCATACGGGGCACTGTTTGAAAAAGGATTTGTGCTGTCCCGGCAGGGGCAGTTTGAAGAAGCCGTTTCGGAGTTTGACCGGGCTCTTGCAATAGATGATGTCCAGCGGGATGGCCAGTATGCCCGCGGACAGGCCCTTCTGGCGCTCGAGCGATATGAAGATGCCCTTGCCGCGTTTTCACGCGTGATTGAAATTGATCCTGATTTTGCGGAGGCCCATTTCAACAAGGCAATTGTCCTGGAAAACCTGGGCCGGTACGAAGAAGAGGTCTTTGCACTGGATGGATTTTTCCAGCAGGTTCCGGATCGATCGGATGCCTGGTATCACCGCGGACTCTCACTGGAGCACCTGGGTCGCGATGAGGATGCGGTAAAATCCTTTGAGAAAGCCCGTCTGAAAGATCCGCTCAATACGGAAATCCTCATGGCTGAAGGGAAAACATTCTCCCGGCTTGGACAATTCGAGGAAGCGATCCGGATTTTTGATATTGCTCTGGCCTTCGAACCGGAACGCGGCGATTTCCTCTTTGAGAAAGGTTTCGCCCTGGCCCAACTGGGTCACCACGAACAGGCTGAGTCCGTTCTCGGGGAGGCCGATGCTCACCTGCCTGAGCGCTTCGAACCGTCATACTTCCGGGGCATCTCGCTCATGAACCTTGAACGGTATGCAGAAGCAGTCCATGCTTTTGATACTGCGCTGGCATTGAACGATAACGATGCCCGGATATGGTATAACAAAGGACTTTCGCTCTCCTGCCTCGGTCATCATGAGGGGGCACTGGAATCATTCGATCATGCAATCCGCATAAATCCCGGATTATACGAGATTTACTTTGAAAAGGGACTTGAATTATCCCGGATTGCCCGGTACGAAGAAGCCGTTTCGGAGTTTGACCGGGCTCTTGCAATAGATGATGTCCAGCGGGATGGCCAGTATGCCCGCGGACAGGCCCTTCTGGCGCTCGAGCGATATGAAGACGCCCTTGCCGCGTTTTCACGCGTGATTGAAATTGATCCTGATTTCGCCGAGGCCTATTTCAATAAGGCAATTGCCTTTGAAAACCTGGCACGGTACGAAGACTCTGTCAGGACATTTGATGATTATCTCCGGCAGGAGCCGGATCGATCGGATGCCTGGTATCACCGGGGATTGTCGCTGGAGCACCTCGGGCGCGATGAGGATGCTGTTGACTCATATGATACAGCCCGCCAGAAAGATCCGCAGAATGCAGAGATCCTCATGTCTGAAGGAAAAACACTCTCCCGGCTCGGTCAGTACGCGGAAGCAATCCGTATTTTTGATCTTGCGCTGATTATTAAGCCGGAACAGGGGGAACTCCTGTTCGAGAAAGGTTTTGCTCTTTCTCGTCTCGGTCGTCATGATCAGGCAGAACCCGTTCTCAGGCAGGCGGTTCTTCACCTGCCCGATCAATTCGAACCTGCATTCCTCCAGGGGATATCCCTCATGAATCTTGGCCGGTATGCAGAGGCAGTCCCGGCATTTGATACAGCCCTTGCATTTGATGAAAACAATCCTGAAATATGGTATAACAAAGGACTTTCCCTGGCCCGCACCGGACATCATGAAGAAGCGATCGAGTCATTTGACCAGGTCCTGAAACTCCATCCCGAAGATACCGAAACACTCATGGAACGGGGACGATCGTACTATATCCTGGAAAAATTTGACGATGCAGTCCATTCTTTCGATGAGGTTCTGCAGACGGCAGATGATCATGCAGCGGCCTGGTACGAGAAGGGGCTTGCACTCTATCACCTTAAGCGGTATGCCGATGCAATAGCATCCTTAAACCGGACTCTTGCGCTTGATCCCGGAAATCATGATGCAATGTACCATCATGCGCTCTCATATTCAGCACTTGGCAGGTTTGCTGAAGCTATCGAATCTTTCCACCAGCTGCTTACCCTGACTCCCGATAATGCCGATGCATGGTACGAACAGGGTGTTGCGCTCGCTCAGATTAACCGCCATATGGATGCCGTATCCGCATTTGATAATGCAGTCAATATACGACCGGATTATTTCGACGGGCTGTATATGAGAGCACGTTCACTGGATATCAGTGGCAAGAACGAGGATGCAATTGAAGGATATAACCGGGTCCTTGCGCTCCAGCCCCTTCATGTCCCCTCGCTTCATTTCAAGGGTGCGGCTCTTGTGCGGCTGAATCATAATGAAGAAGCAATAAAAGTATTCGACCGGGCACTTGAGATCGATCCTTCCTACACCGAAGCGCTCTTTGATAAGGGCCGTGCTCTTGCCTCCCTGAAAATGTACCGCGAGGCAGTCAAGACCTTTGACAAAGCGCTGAGTATTGAGAAAAATTATGCCGATGTTTACTATCACAAAGCTCTTGCCCTTTCCAGTCTCGGGCGGCACGATGAGGCTATTGTTGCCCTGAACAAGAATATCGATCTTGATGCAGATAATGAACAGGCCTACTATCACAAAGGACTGGAGTTGAGCGAGATTGGGCGACACACCGATGCAATAGAAGCATTCGACCGGGTTATCCAACTCCGACCCAAATCCATCGAGTCCTGGTTGCACCGGGGCATGGTTCTTTCCCAGGTCGGTAAGTACAACGAGGCTATTGAATCCTATATCAAAACCCTTGAGATCGATCCTATGAATGCAGAGGCCTGGTATCTCAAGGGCAGTGCCCTGTATGCACTGAACCGGTACGAAGATGCCATTGATGCGTTCGACCAGGCACTGGAGATAAAATCCGATTATGTACCGGCATATTTCGACAAGGGCCGGGCACTGTACGACATGAAGACCTACAAAGAAGCGGTCGTCTCCTTTGATAATGCCCTCAGAATCCAGCCAAAGTATGTCGAAGCCCTGTACTATAAGGGAATAGCACTGACCCGGCTCTTCCGGTATGATGAAGCCCTCAGTGCTTTTGATCAGGCACTGAAGATCCGTCCCAATTTTGGCCATGTCTGGACCGGAAAAGGTATAGCCCTGTCCTCTCTAAGGAAAGACGAGGATGCAATCAGTTTCTTCCATAAGGCACTCGGGATTGATTCAAAAGATGCCCTTGCCAGTTATTATCTCGGGGTCTCCTACCTGCGGCTCGGCAAGTACCATGACGCCATCAAGAATTTTGAGACAGCACTCATCCAGCGCCCCAAGTGTGCGGAAGGATATTACCAGAAAGGACGGGCACTTGCCATGCTCTCCATGAATCATGAAGCACTTGCAGCATATGACCGGGCCCTCCTGTTAAAAGAAGAGTTCTCCGAAGCCTGGCTGTACCGTGGAATCTCTCATGCCAGCCTGAATGATTATGAAAAAGCGCTTGAGGATTATGATCATGCCCTGTCCCTGAACAGCCAGTATGCTGCCCCGCACCTGTTCCGGGGAATCGCGCTTATCAAACTGAAGCGCTATAATGAATCTCTCGAAGCCATCGATAAGGCGCTGGTACTCAACCCGGAATATACAGAAGCCTATTATTACCGTGGACTTGCCCTGCTCCAGCAGGAACAGTATGACAAAGCTATCAATGCTTTCGACCAGGCACTGGGTATCAATGACCGGTACGCAGAGGCTTACTACAACAAAGGGGTAGCCCTTTCCAGTACAGGCCGGTTTGAGGAGGCTATAGGTGCCTTCAACCAGACCCTTGGCATCCAGAACGAGTTTACCGAGGCTATCTATGAGCGGGGCCGGGCACAGGTCCGGACCGGCCAGTACAAGGATGCAATAGCATCATTCGACCAGGTGCTCACGATCAATCCGGGTTATGCGAATGCGATCTACGAAAAAGGTCGTGCCCTTATCGCGCTTACCAATCTTACCGCCGCGATAACCGCATTCGACCGGGCTATCGATATCAATCCCTCATGCTGGCAGGCATTTTTCTGGAAAGGCAGGGCGTTATTCGAACAGGGAAGCCATGATGCTGCCATCACGGCATATGACCGGGCGATCGAGATCATGCCCGGCATCTCAAGCATTTATGATCACCGGGGTCTTGCATATGCAGCACTGGAACAGTTCCGGGAAGCAATACGATCGTATGATCATGCGCTCGAGCTCGATAAACCTGCAGAAATATTTGCCCATAAAGGGGTCAGCCTTTCCGAACTGGGAATGTACCGGGATGCCATTGAAGCCTTTGACAAGGCGCTGGACCTCAATGAGAACCTTGTTGAAGCCTGGCTTGGGAAAGGGAATGCGTACTATGATCTGGGAAAATACTCTGATGCCCGGACTGCCTACGAACGGGGCCTCGCCCTCGATCCCGAAAATGCCGTGGGCTGGACACGTCACGGGATGGTCTTGTCCTCGCTCCATCAGTACAAGGAGTCAATCGAGTCCTACGACCGGGCGCTGCTTATCGATCCCTCCTTCTCCATCGCGTATTTCACCCGGGGCAGTGCCCTGATAGCCCTCGAGCGGTTTGAAGAAGCGGTGGAATCTTTCAACGCGATGATCCATATCCAGCCGGAATTTGTTGATGCATGGATCCATAAGGGGCGTGCACTCCAGGAGCTCAGCCAATACCAGGAAGCTCTCTCATCGTACAAACGTGCACTGGAAATTGAACCCGGCAGAAAAGAGATCTGGAATGATATCGGGGAGATCCTTGACAGGATCGGCAAACACGAAGAAGCAAGAATCTGCTATGAGAAGGCGAAATAACTTTTCTTTTCATAATTAAGTAGAGGACACTTCCCCGGGACTCATCCGGGAAATCATATCCCGCTCTTTCCTGAATCGATAATGAATGGAGTGCATCGTCATTTCCCGTATCATTTCCCAAATATTATGTAGTAACACCCAATAATATCCGGTAATGTCGTCAGTTCTTCAGATCCGTCAGAAGAAAGCCCCACTTGCTGACGTACTATACCTGTCAGGCAGGCTGGATTCCAATACCTCAGCCGAACTGGATACGGTATTGAGAAATCTTGTTGGTTCCGGCAGCCTCCAGATCGTACTCAATTTAACGGATATCGAGTACGTCAGCAGTTCGGGTCTCCGCGTGATGCTGATCTGGCTGAGGAAGATGAAAAAAAAGCAGGGTGAACTGAAGATTGCCTGCCTTAAACCCCGGGTAAAGGAGATCCTTTTCTTTGCCGGTTTCAACCGCCTGTTCAATCTTTATGATACCGAGGCTGCCGCTCTTGAGACTTTCGCGTATGCGGATCTCGATGATCGGGAGAAGCGGATACTGGATGCGGTATCCTTAACCCTCGATATTGAAGAGGACCGGAGACAGACCGAAGAGAATCTGATCCAGTCCGAAACTATGTACCGGGTCATCTTTGAGAGTTCCGGTACCGCGATGGCCATCGTGGACGAAGATCTGACGATCCTTATTGTCAATTCTGAATTTGCGAAACTTGTCGGTTATCAGAAAGAGGAGCTCTCTGAAGTGCTTACCCTGATACCGTTTGTGGTCAGGGACGATCTCGGGATGGTGACAGAGTTCCATGATCTGGTCAGGAATAATACCGATAAAGATGCCCGGCATTATGAGTTCCGGCTCAAAGACCGTTTCGGCAATATCAAAAATGTCTATGTAATCCTGGATATGATCCCGGGAACACACCGGCGGATCTACTCGCTCCTTGACATTACGGAACTGCGCAAGATCGAGGAGGATCTCCGGCACGAGCTGGCCAGGAAGCGTGAATTCATTATCCTGACTGCGCATGAACTCCGCACACCCCTCCAGCCGGTTATGGGATACCTGCATATGATCCTGGAGGACCCGGCTGCATCCGGCCTCACGATAGATACAACGGCACTTCTGGAAAAATGTTCCAAAAATGTGGATCACGTGCGGGAGATCATTGAACACATCATCAAATTAAGTGATATGGGTTATGATCCGGAACAGATGCTGCCCCGGTTCAAGCCCCAGTACCGGGAGACCTCCCCCAAGAACGTGCTCAGCACCTATATTTCTGTTTTAAAATGTTCCAGTGATATCGGGATCAGCATCGATATTCCCGAAGATCTGAAAATAATTACCGACGGAGAATATTTTTTCCTGATCACCCAGAGCCTGATCTTCAACATCATCCGGTATTCTGCAGTTCCTGCAAAAATTGAGATTACGGTACATATTGATGAAAAAAATTACCATTTCATTATCAGGAACCGTCGGGCTGTCATTGCCCAGGAGATCATCCCGATCCTCTTTAAGCCGTTCTCCGTAACAAAGGAGTCCAAACTCCTGGAAAAATTCGGGTATCTGGGAATCAGTCTGCCGGTTGCAAAAAAGATGGCGGAACTTCTGAATGGGGATATTACGGTCACGAGCGAGTCGGATGCAGGCAGTGCCTTCACCTTATCACTACCCCGGTACAAGGACACTCATTAAACAAGGCAGGGTGCTGGTATCCGGCGTATCCCGTCCCGCCATTCAAACAATCCCGGTTTGTGTATGGGAACACCCCCCGTTTAATTAGAACTATACCCAACAATTATGGATGAAATCAAGGAAAATATTCATCTGTCTTATCCTCATTCTCCCGATAATCCTCTTCTCATCCGGCTGCACGCAGCCAGCCCCGGTACAGGATCCAACCCGCCAGACACCGGCTTCAACCCGGGAGGAGATGGTCTCTTTTGTGAAGGAGGCTGTAGCGTATGCAAAAACCCATGGCAAAGATGCAGCACTTGCTGAATTTTCAAACAGGAACGGCTCTTTTTTCCGGGCGGATCTCTATATCTATGCATATGATTTCAACGGGACGACAATTGCCCACCCGGTAAATCCTGAAAAGATTGGTGTGAACCGTCTTTTTGAACCTGACGCGATGGGGCATTCATTTATCCGTGAACTCAGGGATGAAGCCCGGAACGGTTCCGGGTTTGTCGAGTATTATTACATAAACCCTGTGCATAACAAGGCAGTCGAGAAGAAACTCGGGTACGTAGAGAAAGCCGGGGATGACTGGTGGCTTGGATCCGGTATTTACTTTGGCCAGATAGATCCTGCGGTTGCTTCATCCGCAAAAGCACCCGCCACTGCGCTTGAGATCAAGGAATTCGTTGATAAAGCTGCAGTCTATGCAAAGAAGAGTGGCAAAACAGCAGCTGTTGCTACATTCAACAACGCCTCCGGCCCATTCGTTGTCGGGAATGTCTATATCTACGCACTAGACTATGATGGCGTTGCGCTTGCCCTGCCATTCCAGCCCGGGCTTATCGGCACAAATTTCCTTCCGATTAAGGATGCCTCCGGGAAGACCTATACCGATACTGAGATCCAGCTCGCGAAGTCCGGTGGCGGGTATCTACTGTACAGGTATGCAGACCCGGCCCAGAACTTTACGGTAAAGCCCAAGATAAGCTATGTCCGCCCGGTAGATGACACGTACTGGATCGGGGCGGGCATCTATACAAGCGAGGACCGGCTTCTTGACCCGCAGCTCCGGGAGTTCGTGACTGAAGCAAAAACGTATGCAATGAAAAATGGCAGGCAGAAAGCACTGGAAAATTTCAGCAATGTAACCGGACCGTTTATCCGGGGAGACCTTTACGTCTTTGCATATGATTACAACGGGACAGTTCTTTCCTGGCCGTACCGTCCCGATCAGGTGGGACTGAACCGGTTCAATGCTACTGACACCGTAGGCACGCCTCACATCCGGGCTATGATTGACACTGCCCGGAATGGCGGTGGAATTGTTGATTACTACTCGGTCAACCCTGCAACCAACACAACTCAGCTCAAGATCAGTTATGTTACCGATGTTGATGGTACCTGGCTGCTGGGTTCCGGCCGGTACCTGGAGCCGGGGCCGGTAGTCCTGAGCCCGTAAGCGGGTCTTTGTGAATGCTGACCATTTCCGGTACCAAAGAACTATCCTTATAAAACCTGTTTTCCCAATGTTTCTAAGCGTAACCTGGCGATGAAGAAGTCTGCTATCTTGAAGCGCGCAGGGTGCCCGCCCCTGCCTGATCCGGGTAGTATCCGGTCCTGAAATAAAAAAGATCGGTTTTCCGGCAGGAAGAGAAAGTTCGCATGCACGGGTATCAGGAATCGTGTGCAGTCTTAAATGGTGATTCTTCCCCGCTCTTCTGCTGGTGATGTTCGAGAAGTCTCCTTACCTCATCGTACGCTTTCTGTTTATCTTTGATACCGGTGAAGAGTATGCGGATTTCGTCAATATCATCCTTGATGTAGACTGCTTCATCATATGCAATCAGAGCAATCTGTCCTCCGGGACCGAACGTATGTTCTTCCCGCTCACCTCTCATGTATCGCTCGCGCTGCTCCTTTGTCGGTGCCGAATATTTGCTCTCATACCGGAAAACTCCCATAACGAACACCTTTGTCTATTCTTCTCTCCACGGACATTAAAAACCCTCATGGGCCGGAATGTGTCATACCAAGTCAGATCAAATCCGGAGGTTATGTTAACTGATCTGGTGCACAGGGATACGATAAAAGAATATTCATACCCCATAAGGACTTATTCTAGCATTGGAGCTGGATGATGGAACCCCCAAAGAGGACTTTTCATGATGCAATCATCGACTTTTTGCCGGATGCCACGTTTGTAATTGATCTCGAAGGCAGGGTCATAGCATGGAACCGAGCCATGGAAGAAGTGACCGGTGTTTCTGCGGAATCGATGATAGGGAAAGGCAAGTATGAGTATTCGGTCCCGTTCTACGGTGTCCAGAAACCGATGCTTGCGAATCTCATCTTCATGCCGGAAGTCGAGATCGAGAAACGGTATGATACTATCGAGAAGATCGGGGATACGCTGGTAGTGGACATCTTCATTCCGGACTTCAAGCCCGGCGGTGTATTTTTCTGGGCCAAGGCAAGTCCGTTATATGATCCGCAGGGAAACATCTCGGGAGCCATCGAGACGATCCGTGATATCACTGAACGAAAACGGGCCGAACAGGAGATGGTCAGGACCAACCGGCGTATGTCGGAGATCATTGATTTCCTGCCGGATGCCACGTTTGTAATTGATCTGGAAGGTAAGGTCATAGCATGGAACCGAGCCATGGAAGAAGTGACCGGTGTTTCTGCGGAATCGATGATAGGGAAAGGCAAGTATGAGTATTCGGTCCCGTTCTACGGTGTCCAGAAACCGATGCTTGCGAATCTCATCTTCATGCCGGAAGTCGAGATCGAGAAACGGTATGATACTATCGAGAAGATCGGGGATACGCTGGTAGTGGACATCTTCATTCCGGATTTCAAGCCCGGCGGTGTATTTTTCTGGGCCAAGGCAAGTCCGTTATATGATCCGCAGGGAAACATCTCGGGAGCCATCGAGACGATCCGTGATATCACTGAACGAAAACGGGCCGAACAGGAGATGGTCAGGACCAACCGGCGTATGTCGGAGATCATTGATTTTCTGCCGGATGCCACGTTTGTAATTGATCTGGAAGGTAAGGTCATAGCATGGAACCGAGCCATGGAAGAGGTGACTGGTGTATCGGCGGAATCGATGATAGGGAAAGGCAAGTATGAGTATTCGGTCCCGTTCTACGGTGTGCAGAAACCGATGCTTGCGAATCTCATCTTCATGCCGGAAGTCGAGATCGAGAAACGGTATGATACCATAGAGAAGATCGGGGATACGCTGGTAGTGGACATCTTCATTCCGGATTTCAAGCCCGGCGGTGTATTCTTCTGGGCCAAGGCAAGCCCGTTATATGATCCGCAGGGAAACATCTCCGGTGCTATCGAGACGATCCGTGATATCACTGAACGAAAACGGGCCGAACAGGAGATCGTCAGTTCACGGCGTAGTCTTGCGGACATAATCAGCTTTTTACCGGATGCCACATTAGCCATCAATCTTGAAGGTAAGGCCATTACCTGGAACCGGGCCATGGAAGATCTGACCGGTATTTCAAAAGAGTCCATGCTTGGGAAAGGGGACTTTGAGTATTCCCTCCCGTTTTATCTGGATCGCAGACCCATGCTCGCAAATCTTATCCTCATGCCGGAAGCAGAAGTTGAGAGCCTGTATACTCATGTAAAGCGTGAGGGAGATACGCTTGTGGTGGACACGTTCATCCCCCATCTGGGTAAATCCGGCAGGTATTTCTGGGCCAAGGCAAGCCCGCTGTATGACCCGCAGGGAAAGGTAACCGGCGCAATCGAGACGATCCGTGACATTACCGAGCGTCGCGAGATGGAGGGGCGCCTTGCACGGTCAAATGCCGAGCTCCAGATCGCTGCCGATATCCAGCAGAGTTTCATGCCCGATGTCATCCCCCAGATTACCGGGTTCGATATCGCTGCCCGGAGCGTGATGGCAAAAGAAGTGGGTGGCGATTTCTTTGACGTGATACCTTTTGAGATCATATCCCTGGGGAAAGGAACGCTCGGGATCCTTATCGCTGATGTCTCCGGAAAGGGTGTACCTGCCGCGCTCTTTATGGCATTGTCCCGGATCGTTGTCCGGGTGAATGCCCTCTGGCACCGGGATCCGGCGCAGGCGATCTATGCTTCAAACAATATTATTGCTCAGGATTCAAAAGCAGGAATGTTTGTTACGCTCTTCTATGGAACTCTCTCGGAAAAGAACCGGACCCTGACCTATGTCAATGCCGGCCACAATCCCCCGATTATATGCCGGAGCAGGGACGGATCCCTGGAGGAACTCATGCCTACAGGGATTGTGCTTGGGGCGGTTGAGAACCGGGAGTATTTCTCCTGCACCGTTGATATAGGACGTGATGACGTCATTGTCATGTATACTGATGGTGTTACAGAATCAATCAATGCAAAAGAAGAGCTCTTTGGAGAAGACCGGCTCAAAGCAATAATCCGGAAAAACGCCCGCCTGAAAACACAGGAGATCCTTGAGAAAATTCTTGAAGGGGTCCAGGAGTTCACCGGTGATATGCCGCAGTTCGATGATATCACTCTTATGATAATCAAAGGGACCTGATTCCAGGATGGATCAGAAAGAATCATTTTGTTGCTTTCCGGGACGGGTTTTTGCATTGCAGAAATCCCGGTTTCCTTTATCAATCCTTAAAAGAGCGGGGTTGTCTGTCTGAAAAATCGATCAGATGATAACCTGTTTTACCTGTGACAGCGCCCGTATCTCTTCAATCACGCCGTGAGGTAAAGGGTCTTCAACTATAATAACCAGTTTGGGTTCTTCGGAAAATTCCGGGTCGGTCACAAAGATCTGACGGATTGAAAGGTTGTAATTTGAGAGAACCCGGACTGCGGCACCAACAATTCCCCGCTCATTTGCATTCTTGGGCAGGACCGTGATGACCGCAAAACCGAGCGACTCGGCGACTTTGCTAAGGTCCGGGGTTGCCCTCATGTTAAGAAAAATATCCCGGAGCATCGGACGTTCGAGAATACGTCGTGCGGTGGAATCCACGACCCGCCTGTCTGATCGGATGGCTTTCGCCACGGCTGTTGCGGGCATCTCAATGCCATTGCAGCTGATCCGCCCGTCTTCAGTAACCCCAAATCCGTTTTCAAGGAGAAAACGCACGACCCGGCTCTGGGACGGGGAGTCTGCAAACTCCTGGATGATATCAGACCACATACTAACCACTGGGAATGACGCATATAAATATACAGCGATGCTTATCCGGAATCATCAATGCCTGGAAATAGCGCGGATCCGATCTTGCGCCCCTCTCATCGATTCCATTGGGTCCTGTAATTACATTTTCCGTCGTTGAACGAATGAGATCGGGCCGGGAAGGCAAATACATCTTGCACAAGTTTTTATTAGATAGACAACCTCTTTGTTATGGCACAAAAGCGACGGTATCCAAGCAATGTCTGGAACATCTTATCGAAGGTTTCGGACACGGTTCAGGTGCTGTATCGCAGTGTGTTTCCTCAATCATCGGGCGAGGGTAGCCAAGCCAGGTCAAAGGCGCTAGGTTGAGGGCCTAGTCTCGTAGGAGTTCTTGGGTTCGAATCCCATCCCTCGCATTTTTCTTTGTTTTTAGAAATCCCGGTATGCCTGTTTCCGGTAGTCGATTTCAAGAACATGAATGATAAGGACATCATCATGGATTGAGAGCAGGGCACGAACATCCCTACGGACCCGAAGAGAGAACACCGGGTGGTTGGGGTTTGATGCCCTCATCTTTTTAATGAACTGATACGGATCCTCTTTGATATCGTAAATTGCGCTGACAACCTTTCGGGCAATCTCGGGAGGTAATTTTTCCAGATCACGGTCTGCACGATGGGTATACTTCACCCGGTACAGGCTCATTTAACACCGTATTTCTTCTTGATGTCCTCTTCAGAGATCAGATTTCCCTTTTTGATGTCAGCGAGACCCTCTTCCAACCCTTTGATCGCATCAGCACTGAGTGGTTCATCATCTACGGTAAGATTCACCAAGCGCTCGATAACGTCGTTGTATGATTCCTTCGGGTTACGTTTTAGGTTGTTCAACTGGGTTTTGAGGTCTTCCCGGATGTAAATTGAACTGGCTGCCTGCATAGTAATACCTATAGGTGGCTATAGGTATAAAACCAGATCATCCCTTTTTATTAAGAGTGAGGATCGCCGAGTCAGGTCAAAGGCGCTAGGTTGAGGGCCTAGTCTCGTAGGAGTTCTTGGGTTCGAATCCCATCCCTCGCATACATTTTTCACGTTTTATTTGTTGTAATCGTTTTCCCATAAGTGGATCCGGCAATTTTTTGCGGAATACGTGGAGAAGACAAAGATTGATGTATTTGCTCTGCTATTTAACATAGACACGGTTCCGGATTCCTATAATCCGGAACATCCTGCATAACAGATATTGTGCAGGAATTATGCGGATGATGCCCGGTTATCAATAAACAGGCATCAGGAGGGAGGACTCCCCTGCAGGGTTATGATGATCCACGGTTTCGTGGTGATGGCCCCTGTATAGGGCCTTTACCGTAACGGGGACGGGTTCCCGTACGGTTCTCCTACGGAAAATCTGCGATATGTCATAAACGAACCGCATAAGCCGGATACCGGATCATATTCATTCCCCCCATATCTGGCAGTATCGGAACATTACGCTCATATCCGGCAGGACCTCCCCGGAAAAAGATCCGGGACGGTATCGCCGTATGATAATGGCTGATCTGCGGTTAATTGCCCGGAAGGATCCGGGCCGGATTTTAACCGGCCTGGTATGATAGTCCGGGAGAGCGCTATCACACCGATGGGAAAGCTGGGCCGGAAGATTACCCGGAACACCAGGAATAATGGAGAAACAAAAGATATGGAAATAGAAATTATCGCCGTTGGCGGATATGATGAGGTGGGGCGGAACATGACTGCCGTCCGCTGCGGAAAGGAAATTGTCATCTTTGACATGGGACTCCGCCTTGACCAGCTGATGATTCACGAGGATGCTGAAGTTGACGAGATGCATTCCCTTGATCTGATCAAGATCAAGGCGATTCCGGACGACACTGTTCTGCAGAAAGTAGAAGGCACGGTTAAGGCCATTGTCTGCTCGCACGGGCACCTTGACCATATCGGGGCAATCCCGAAACTTGCGCACCGGTACAAGGCCCCCATCATCTCGACCCCCTATGCCACCGAACTTATCCGCCAGCAGATCTCCGGCGAGAAGAAATTCGGCGTGGGGAACAAACTCTTTGCACTGAATGCCGGGGAACGGTACACGCTCTCCCAGAACCTTGTCCTTGAATTCGTGCGCACTCAGCACTCGATCATCGATACCGTAACCCCTGTGCTTCATACCCCCCATGGCGCGATCGTTTACGCCTGTGACTTCAAGTTCGACCGGACGCCGGTCATCGGCCTGCCCCCGGATTTTGCCCGGTTCAGACAGCTGGGGAAAGAAGGGGTGCTCGCCCTCATCGTCGAGAGCACGTACATCCACCGGCCGGGGCGTTGCCCCAGCGAGCGGATCGCCCGTGATCTCGTGCGGGACGTTATCACCAGTTACGAGGATGACAAGAGCGCGATCCTGGTATCCACGTTCTCGTCCCATATCTCGCGGGTGAAGACCATAGCGGAATGTGCCCACGAGATCGGCAGGAAACCGGTCTTCCTCGGGCGCTCGATGGAGAAGTATTCCGTTACCGCGGAACAAATGAAATATGTCTCGTTTCCACCGACCTCAAGTGTTTTTGGGAACCGGCGGACTGTTGACCGGATTATGCGCCGGATGATGAAGGAAGGAAAAGACAAGTACCTCCCGATCATTACCGGTCACCAGGGCGAGCCCGGATCGATCCTCACCCGTATAGCATTCGGGGATACACCCTACCAGCTGAGCAAAGGCGACAAGGTGCTCTTCTCGGCAAATGTCATCCCGAACCCGATGAATGTCGGGCAGCGGTACGTCATAACCCAGCATCTCAAAAAGGCCGGCGCCCGGGTCTTCGAGGACCTGCATGTCAGCGGTCACGCGTACCGGGAAGACCATTACGAGTTCCTCCAGATGCTGCAGCCCCAGCACATCATCCCCGCCCATGCAGACATTACCATGACTGCAGCGTATGCCGAGTTTGCAGGTGATCTCGGGTATACCGCAAACCAGAATGTCCACCCTATAAGAAACGGCGACCGGCTCCGGATAACCTGAAAATCCATAATGGAAAGGCAGCCGGTGAAAAACAAAAACCGACCTTTTTTCCAGGCTTGGGATCCCGCATGGTCCTTCATCGTCTTAAAAATTTTTATTACCTGACTTCACTATTCTCACTTATGGCCAGACCCAGAAAACGCAGCCGCAGGCAGGAAAAGTTTCCTGTTGAGTCTCTTCCGGTAATTATCGGGCAGGCTCTGGCGGACAATGACGATTTTATTCTTACCTATGAAACGGATCCCGAAACCGGTTCACGGAAGATCCATGCCTTTACAGGAAAATATATTTCATCCTGCATGCTACGAAAACTTCGTGGACTGGCAGAATCACAAAAGGATGAAGGAAGCCGGAAAATTTCAGGCAACTGGTATTAGCAAACCTTGAATGGTGTGATAGTTTCAGAGTATTATACCCGGTAATAATAATTCACTTTCACCCTTCGCCAGCGCTTTCTTAATACCCCCCAATGGACGTTGTGTAATCATGGAATGCCTTTACACAAGCTGCCGTATATCCTGCCACCGCTGCGGGCATATATGGACATATATGGGAAACCGGCTCTTCTCGCTTCAGCGATCCCGCAAACCGGTCAAAGTCGGCTGCCCGCGGTGTTGCACGAAAGTAACTATGGATATAAGGGAAGCACGGTAGGATACGGATTTTTAGTCTCAAACCCTCATATCTTATTTTGAGCACCCAATAAAAGATCTGCAGGCATCAGCAGTGCCATCTATTCCTGGCGGATAAATCTCAAGGTTTCATAAAAAAATTAAAAGAATATTTCTCTGATCAAATCCTGAATCAGGAAAGATTCCCGGTTTTTCCCCGGCCGGATTTTTTATGATCCCCGGTCAGGGATAAACCTGATCTTCTGCGAATCCGGTTTCAGGATTCGGGTTTCTGCCGTACCCTGTACTGCCCCTGCGGAATGTGAACTTCAAACCGGGCTCCTTTCTCCGGCACACCACATTCGCGGATGGTTATCCCGGTTATCGCCAGGATCTCCCAGATCAGGAAAAGCCCGAGGCCATTATCCCTGCCAATGCCCCGCTGGAAAATCCGCTCTTTATCGGAATCGGGTATTCCAATGCCATTATCTTCATGGATAAGGGTGAGGCCATCCTTTGTTTCCTCATGCGAGACCCTTATCTTCGTGACATGTGCGCCATGCTGTATTGAATTATCGATAAGATTGAATGAAACCCGTTCGATTAACGGATCCCCGAATACCTCAATCTCATCCTGCATAATCTCAAGAGAGATACCATGGGATGCCATAATCGGGCGGAGCGAGTCGTAGGTGCGGTTGATATTGATCCACTGCGGAGGACTGACACCAAGACTCTCGTAATCCCGTGCAAATTCAATCTGGTGCTGGATATTCAGAACTGCAATCTCCTGTTTTTTCAGCCATTCGCGGATTGCGGGATCACTTTTTTCTTCCTGGGCAATTTCGATATTCAGGAGCAGGGCTGTCACCTGGTTCAGGATGTCGTGGCGGGTGAAACTGGAGAGCAGGTTGAGTTTCTCCCGTGCTGCAGCAAGTGCCATCTCGGTCTGGTTCTGGTTTGTGATATTGCGAACCAGGATAACACGCCCTTTGATCTCGTTACTACGGGTGCGCAGGGGGACATATCGTAACTCGAAATATTCTTTTTTCCCATCAAGTTCGCGTTCTATGTCATGGATTTCCTCGACAGGTGCATGAACATTATTGCTTATGGGTAATCTGGGTGCAGGACATGACAGGACGTCCGTGAGGATGGTACCCAGTGCTTTTTCAAAGGGAAGATCCAAGAACCGTGCGGCCGGTGAGTTAAGATTGATGATACGGTTCTCTGTATCAACAACGATAATCCCGTCGCTCATGTTCTCCAGGATCTGCTCATTGACCACAGGGGATATGTCGAAGAGCTGGAACCGGATCATGCCAAAGAGGATAATAAAACCGGATATCACAAGGGCAAACGGCGTGGGATCAATGAGGCCAACCGGACCTAACCTGAATACAAGGACAAGATTTGCCACAAGGGGAATCAAGGTTGCAATCAGGATCGTTATCACCTGGCGGCGGTATACCGGTGATGAGAAAATAAATCTCTGGAGTATCAGGAGGATGGTGAGGCAGATAAGGGTATAAGAATAGACCGCATGGAGCCAGAATGCAGGTCCGTAGGTAACAATATGAAAAGAGAACCCGCCAATGATCCTTTCCGAGACCGTTGAATAAAACAGATGGTGAATTTCATTCGTTGCTACTGCGATGACCGTTATTATGGGAATGATACAGAGCAGTGCAATGTTTTTTCTCGTGATCCAGTCATCTTTGCCGATATACTCGAATGCAAAGAGCAGCCACGCGACCGGGATAATGGCCATTGCCGGATACTCGATGAGGATGGCAAGCATCTGGGTCTGAATGTCTGCACTCGAGAGTTCAAGCGCTGTACAGAATGCCCAGATACTACCGGCGATCATCAGGATAGAATAGGACCGGGCACAGATGCAGGACCGGTTAAACCATCCGGTAATGCCGAGAATTGCGAGGATAAACCCGCATGTGATGCAGGGGATCAGGTAGGGGGAATATTGCCAGATCATATTTATTACGCCGTGCTCATGGGAAACTTCTCTTAAACTGTACTAGAGCAATGGGCATATCTGCCGCGGTTATCTGGATATTCTGGTTACTATGCCAGAGTTGTCAGGACCCGGATGAACATCAGATACCGGTATATAACTCACCGTTCGATCAGGTGAATCTGTTCATCGGTCTTTTTTGCCAGATCAGCGTTCCCCTGGAGACGGGCGACATCGGATATGGCTTCGAGCACATGGACAGATTCTTCAAGGAAGGAGAGCAGGTCGGCCGGGAAAACCTCGATCCCATATTCATCCTGCAGGAATGCTGCAATCTGGCGATGATCCAGTCCATTCTCCCGGAGTTCGATCACTTTCTTGGCAAATTTTTTCTCCGGGCACCCGCAGAGCGGGGCATCCCGGCAGTCACACCGGAGGAATTCATTGAAAAAAGCAAGGATCTGCTCCCTGACCGCATAATCGAGGGCATCATAATTGATATGCGAGCAGAGGGTTTCGAGCATATTTCCCGAGAACGCAAGCTCGGGCAGGCGATAGCCAGCGAGTCTTTCCAGTTTTTTTGCATTACGGAATCGTGCCCGGTCAGCAATCAATCGTCTTCTCCGGTGGACTCATCAAAATTCTTGAGCGATGTCATGGCTTCGTTCATGCGCTCACATTCAATAAGCCATTCGTCAAAGAGGGTCGGGTTCTCAAGATCGTCTTTGACATATTTGCCGCAGCAGGCAGCGCCGTCAATGACACTGGCCCCGATATTGGCAGCGGATTCGAGTGCCAGTTCCATGTCCTTCTCGATCTGGTCACGGCCTTTCTTGACCAGCGTCTTGATATCCTTGTCAAACTCCCCTTCCATATATTTCCGGCACCCGGCAAACAATGCCAGTTTTGGAAGCTGGAGAATCTCGACCATCTCTTCGAGATCTCCTTTCGGGGGAGCTGACATGACAATGGCCTCAATCTGGGAGAGCTTATCAAATGCCTCGTCCTTACTGAACCGTTTGTTCTGGAAGAGCTTGATGATCTTGAGTACCGAGAGAGTGATATCAACTGAAAATCCATCAAGGATCCTGAAGCCCTCGGGCAGCTCTTCGCTCTTGGGATCAACATCGAAACTTGATTCAGAGAGAGTCTTGAGCCAGTTATCCCAGCGTTCCTGGTTATAGAATATGTAGAACAACTTGAGCGGTTCTTCTTCAATTTTCTTTGTCGCCTTTTTCGCCATTTCAGTACACTATTCTTTCTCCCGATTAAAGTATTTCGTTCATGGAAGGAGAAACCCAGGGATCGAAAGGAAGAAGTCCGGATCCTCTCCCGCGAACGGTTATCTCTCATGAATAGCAATAATTAGAGAGACAATGATACCAGCGGATAAGGGGAAGCACTCAGAATTTCGGGAGGATATTCTCGTCATGGCGCGGTACGGGGAGCTCTTCCTCAAGAGTGAACCGGTAAAACGCCATTTTATCGGGATGCTCCTGCGCAATATCCGCAAAGCTCTTGGCGCTTCAGGTATCACCTGCCGGTATGAAACGCCCCGGGGAAGGATCCTGATCTATGGTGACGAAGCAAAAAAGACTGCAGCGATCGTATCCCGGATTTTCGGGATCGTTGATGTGAGTATCTGCCACCGGTCAACAAACTCCCTGCAGGACCTGTCAGAGGCTGCCCTCTCTCTTGCAAAAGTCCGTCTTTCTGCTGGTATGAGTTTTGCAGTACGGGCAAAACGCCAGCACAAGACCGGGCTGACCAGCCAGGAGCTGGGGACTGAGATCGGATCATGGGTTTTCGATCATATCCCGGGCCTTGTGGTGGACCTCGATACTCCGGATTACGAGATCTTTGTTGAGGTGCGGGATTTTGGTGGGCTTGTGTATGATGAACGTATACCCGGGCCCGGTGGTCTGCCCTGGGGAACGCAGGGCAGGGTCCTGGTATTGCTTTCAGCGGGCATCGACTCTCCCGTTGCCTCATGGCTCTCGATGAAACGCGGCTGCGAGATCACCCACCTGTACCTGGATGCCGGTCGGTGGGCAGGAAATGACGTGACGACGGCTGCAATCGACAACCACCGGAAACTCTCGTTCTGGTGTGCCGGAAACCCGGTATCCCTCGTAATCGGTGACAGCGAGGAATTGTTTGACCGGATGAGCGAGCTGAAGATCCCGCCGCGTTACCGCTGCGTTATCTGCAAGCGGTTCATGCAGAAAGTTGCCGGACGGCTGATGGAGCATGAAGGAGCGCTCGCGGTAGTGACCGGGGAAAATCTCGGGCAGGTTGCATCCCAGACGCTCGCAAACCTTGGCGTGATTGCCGAGGCCGTGACGGCCCCGGTCCTTCGTCCGCTCATCACGTACGATAAGGAAGAAACCATAACAATTGCACGCAGGATCGGTACGTTCGAGAAGAATCCCGGGGATCTTGCCTGCCGTGCGGTTCCGAATATGCCGGCAACAGCTGCTGTCCTTGACGAAGTACATGAGATCGAGCAGAAGATGCGAATCGGGGAGATTGTCCTTTGTACCTGCTCGAAACTGAAATTTGTTACCGCGCTTGACGGGAAGATTGTGGAAAAATAGACTCTGTTGAAATCCTCTTTTTTTGTTTATTCGCGTATTCTCTTCTAAATGTTAGGAGCGTGACCCCCTCTCTCCCCCAGAGGGGAAAGCAGCCCAAGGGGAGCATCCCCTTAACCCCCGCCCATCCGTTTTTGGGCTTTTATTCAACCATCGGAGTGAATATCATTCCTGGGGATGCCTCTAGCGTGCGGGGGCGGAAGCATGATGTGCTGGAGCCCCGGGGAGCGACTGCCTGTTTCTCTTAAGGATTTCAACAGAGCCGAAAAATAGTAATATTCCATTCCCAGACCCGCGATGACCCGGGAACGTTTTTTAATAATTCGTCAGAGCAAATTCTGGGCAGTTTTGATAACCGTCTTTATCGCTTTTACCCGGGCATACCATTTCTCATCCGATTCAATAACTGTCCAGGGTGCAACATCCGTACTTGTCCGGGCCAGCATCTCGTCAACAGCTTCCTCGTAATGGTCCCATTTATCCCTGTTCCTCCAGTCGTCTTCAGTTATCTTGTAAATTTTCAGGGGATCATTTGCCCGCTGCTGGAACCTCTTAAGCTGTTCATCCTTGCTGATCTCGAGCCAGAATTTTACGATCCCGCCACCGGAAGAGTAGATAAAATCCTCTTCCATCTCATTAATCTCCTGGTAAGCCCGCTGCCATTCGGGTTCAGAGCAGAACCCCTCTACCCGTTCGACAAGCACTCTCCCGTACCAGCTCCGGTCAAAGATTGCAATATCCCCGCCGGGAGGAAAGTGCTTGATGAACCGTCGGAGGTAATGATACTGGCTCTCGTGGCTGGTAGGTGCTGATATAGGAACTACATAATAGCCCAACGGGTTCATGAACCTTGTAAGCCGGGTTATGTTTCCTCCTTTTCCAGCAGCATCCCAGCCCTCATATGCTATCATCAGAGGGATCTTTCTTTTGAAGAGAAGGTAATGCAACTCCAGCATCTCGATCTGGAGGTTATTGAGCGTCTGCTGGCATTCTTCCCGGGTATATTCATTATATGGTTTGGATCGTCTTTCGACCGGGTTTTTCTTTGATTTGGCAGGTTCTTTTTGCCGGGATTTCCTGGATTTTGTGTCTTTTGCTGCTTCGACAACTTTTTCCAGGTTTTTTACTATGGTTGAATATATTTTCAGGATCGTGTATTTCCTATCGGTCGCTTCAACAACCGTCCATGGAGCATAATCCGTATTGGTTTTATTGATAAAATCATTGATGAGAGGAAATGAATCATCATAATGACGGTGTACATTCCAGATGGATGGTGTCACCAGCCATGCCGTGAGGGGATTGCGCTCCCGCTCCTCCAGGCGCAGTTTCTGTTCTTCCTTGGAGATATGTAAAAAAAATTTGAGAATGACCGTGCCGTTATCATGCAGCTGACGTTCAAAACGGTTGATCTGGTCTTCCGGCCCTTTGAGGGATTTCTGCCACGTGTGTTTCTGCATCTCTTCTGATATGGCCCTGCTGTACCAGCTCCTTGCAAAGAGTGCGATACGGCCCTGAGGAGGAGTACGGAGCCAGAATCTCCAGAGGAACGGACGTGCCCGCTCTTCTTCTGAGGCCCTCTCAATCGCATGGAGGGCAAAACCGCGGGGGTCAAGTGCCTGGACGATCTCATGGACCGCCATCGTGATACCGGCTGCATTCCAGCCTTCAATTACAATAATGGTTGGTATATTCTGATCGCGGAATGCCCGCTGGAGTATGCCCAGACGCTCTTGTAATGACGTGAGAGTTTTATCAAATGTACTCTCATCCGCAGTTTTTGTAAGATCAACTTTTCCCAGCATGATTGCAAAACTCCCAAAACGATTCAGGCTGATCAGATTCTGTTCATCCGATTCGTAGGACATAGGGGTAAATAATCTTACCTGCCAAAAATGCGTGGGGGAACATATTATCGTTTTCTTAAACCCTAAAAAAGTCTGAAGATTCTATAGCCGGCAACGGTATTCGGGTATTATCATGAATTATCGGGTAACTGCGAGACCATTTTCCAAGGCGATATCAACAAATGCATTTCCGAGATATTCCGCTTGGCTGCGGGTCATGCCATAGGTATTGAATTTCCAGATCTTTGTTGCCCCGGGAATCAGGCCAGTTACTCCTTTTTCCGCAAGAGCGCTTGAAAAATAGAATCCCCGCTTCTTATGGGATTCCGCAGCCTTGTCAAACGATGCAATCGTATCAATCCTGGTCATCGTGTGTTTCCGGGGGAATTCCGAAAGGATTTTTGTCCCGTCAATGGACCGGAGTGCATCGAGGACAATCCGGTTGTTCTCCAGTTCCTTCTCGAAATGTTTCACACGCTCTTTTACGTGCGGGAATGAAGCCATCATTCCCACGAGGGTTGCACCCATGAGCGTGCAGCCCATCATCTCTGGCTCCTTGATCCCGAATTTGCGCTTCGTTACGTCCCCCACGATCTCCGTTGTCCTGAACACTTCTGCAGCCCGCTCTTTTGTTGCAGCAAGGATGCCGGAAGGTGCCGGCGCTGCCATACTCTTGTGCCCTGAGCCAACGATGAAATCCACGCCAAGCGTTTTCCCGTCAACGGGAAGAGTGCCTACGGTATATGCACCATTATACAGGATCGGAACATCGTACTGGCGGGTCACTTTGGCAATTGACGCAATATCATGCATGTTGCCGTACTGGTAATCGACATGGTCGATGAAGGCAAGAACGGGTGGTCTGCCGAACTCGCGCTTGATCTCCTCGATCTTTGCTGCAGTTGCATCGGCAGTGATCATTTTATTGCTGTCGGCCGGAATCTCGCGGGGAATTCCCCCGGATTCCTCGACGGCAAGAAATTCAGTATAATGGGAGAGCGAAGTCAGAAGAACCGGGTCGCCTTTATGTACGTACGTGTGGGCAACGGCCTGAAATCCCCTGCGGGCACCCGGTACGGTCCTGACCGAATCCATGCTGAGCCAGGAAGCAACATCCTTGTGGAATTCTGCTATCGGAGGTTTACTGATGTAGTCGAGACGGTTGGGTTTACGACAATTGTCACAGACCGAGTACCCGTCACCATATGCCATGACCGCTTTCATGGCATCGGCTGTGAGACGGCCACCAGCCTGGATCGGATCGATGTTGATAAAAAGTTCGTCTACCTGCCGCGCTTCTATCCCGTTGCCACATCTCATTTCAGCATCTCCTGCCTGAGCGATGCAACCTGCCGTTCAAGATTCTCGAGCAGTCGTGCTGCCTCGGCCCTCTGGCGGGTATCAAGGATATGGGTTGGCGCGGTTTCCCGGAACAGAACCCTGAGATCTGTGAGCGTATAGATCGCCTGGAAGGTCATATCGACGGCCCGTTTCGACATTATATCACCATACTAATTGTGGAAGGCTATGAATTAATTAAACGCTTGCAAAAAAGGTTTTGAAAAACCGGAATCCTGCAGCGCCGCGACCCTGGTATCTCCATTGTGAATTAACAAAAATGCTGAAAAACCCTGTCATTCTGAACCTTTGAAAAAACTGCTGTATCAAAAAACCTGAGATAAAAAAGAGAACTGGTTATTTCAGGTTTTTGATAACAAGATTTGCTGCATGTTCCCCGGAGAGGAGCATGCCCCCGAAAACCGGGCCCATCCGGCTCTCGCCCGCAACAGCATTTGCCGCCATGCCGGCTACTATAAGTCCCGGGTAAATTTCACGGGTATGGCGCAGGATATGGGATTCTGCACGGTCGGCCCACATGAAACTCTCTCCCTTGACTTCGAGGTCTCCACCTTTTCTCTCGACAAGCCTTGCAACAACAGCATCGTGGCCGGTCGCATCTACGGTATACCGGCAACCCATAACGAGTGGATCAACATGGAGTTTTCCCATCTCCACCGCAGTCCAGTTGATGACAAGACCGCTGATGCGTTTGTCGGCCTTTATCATGACATCTTCGACAGAAGTGAGATTGAAAAATTCGGCCCCGGCATCACAGGCTGCTGCTGTGAGCTTGGAAACGGTCTCAACCGATTTGGCAACGTAATATCCGGGCTTATACTGCACGGATCCTATATGAAAACGCTCAAGGAGGCGATGCGCCTCTTCCTGCACAACGATACGCGGGAACATCATTCCGCCGCCCCACATACCCCCTCCAATCGAGAGTTTCTTCTCAATGACCCCCACCTTCAGATTTTTTCCGGCAAGGATGGCTGCACAGGTAAGGCCTGCCGGTCCGCCGCCAACTACTGCGACATCGAGTTCCATATGATCGATAAGCACATTCATCTGGGACGAAAGAATTGCCCTGCTGATAGTAATTTCATCGAGTTCCATGATTCTGGTTCTCCAGTGTCATCTTCAGGCCGGTATTCTGCACTGCACTCTTTCCAGAAAATCAGGAGAGTTTTTGGAGATGGATCAGGTATCTCTCTGTGCCCATGCATGGGCGATCCCGCAGAGTTCCCGGGCTGTATGTACTGGTTCCTGACCCACGATAATGCAAACGGGTTCCTTTCCCATTCCTCCGGCATCGCAGATGACCTTCGGTACATGTCCTCCGGCCATCCGGACAGCATGCCCGGCTTTCCACATCATAGAATTCCCCTCCTCGTTCCGGGTTTTGGCGGGTTCATGATTACGATCAATTCTGACGATTGTCCAATCGACATGTGAACAATATTCTTCAAGCCAGATGGTAATGGCAGGGTTGTTGGAAAAATTGATTGCGGCCCTGATCTGCGGATGGGTTTTCATTAGATAGATTATGAACCGGGCAAGGTGGCTGGAAGCCCCGAACCGGATGTTTCCGGCAGCTTTTGGCATCCCATTTACAACCGTCAGCCTCCCGTCAACGGCAAGTACGTCCCGATGGTCCCGTGCATGGACACGTGCAAACACAAGATTGGTCCTGACTTCGGGTATTAGCAAAGAGAGATCTTTGCATTGTTCCAGACGTTCGAGAGCAATCATCATCCTGCCTAACATCTCTATGTCTTCAAATGATTCGTTATCTGTCATTACATCTTGTTCCTTTCAGGGTTTTACCTGCTATCTGATAATTGGATTCCCCTGCTTCATTGCCAGGACATGAACAATATTGAGCCAGACCCCTGTCAGCAGATCGACTCAGACTTATATCTGATAATTATACCGCATTACGATTGGCACTTACTGAAAAAATACATTGCCAGAACGGTTACACTCAAATCGTACACCTTTATACCCGGCATATTCCGTTTCTGGGTTGCAGGATTAGTTATCACCGGATTGTTCAATTTTACCGGAAAATGTATGGGAGATGAATCCTGCTTTTCCAGTACTATATAAAATATTTAAATATCAACAACATAGTAGGTCAGAATGGCAGGCACCATCCATCCGAAAAACTGGCCTTCCCTGCCACCACCTCCACGGAAACGGGAGATCAAACCTGATCCCCGTACAAATCAGAGGATCCCGGTAGAATCTGCTCCGGCAAAGCAGGATAAACGGGAGAGGCATCAACCCGTCAACCCTACGCTGGACTGGACAGGGGGTATGGACCGGGATCGGGGATCGGATTTCACGGAAGGCCGGGACCGGACGAAAGGAAGGGACCGTACCAAAGGAACGGACCGGACTGGTACTTACCGGTCATGACCGGTTCCTGAACACACCCTGCCGGATAATGATATCTTTTTTAGTACAGTAATTAATTCCGACCGAAAACCAGGCGTCCGGGAATCCCACTTGTTTTTTTCATACAGGGTCAGGTCCGGTTTGCCTGCGGATATTACCAGAATCAGCGCGGAGAATGGCAGGAACCCAAAGCTGGCTATAGCTTATGAACTTGTGGGACAAATGATTACCAAAATTCGAGATTTTTCCAGACAGGGGACTAAATGAACCAGATCTACCTTTTCGGCCACCAGAAACCAGACACTGACAGCATCGCAAGCGTGATAGGGTATGCAGAATTTAAAAACCTGTCAGAACCCGGGCGGTATATTCCCGCCCGCTGTGGCGAACTAAATCCGGAAACACGGTTTATGCTTGACCGGTACTCCCTCATGGAACCGGTTTATATCCCCTCAGTGGAGCCGAAACTTTCAGATATCCGGTATAATCCGGTCTTTGCCCTTCCTGAGGATGTACCTGCCGTTGATGTTGCAACCCTGATGGCCCGGGAAGGAATCCGCAATGTTGTCATTACCGATGCTCTGGGAAAACCGGTCGGGATGGTCGGGGAGCACGCCCTTGCAGTTGCCTGTATCGAGACGATCCACCTTTCTGAACTCGCGGTCACCCCGATTCCGGTTGAGACACTTGCACGGATACTGAATGCACATGTCATTGTCTCCGCTCATACCCTGCTCGAGGGACGGGTCTATATCGCTATCGATGCCCTGCATGTTACGCTGGGTAAGATGACACAGAAAGATATTGCCGTAGTCGGGGACGATGAACCGGCTCAGCTTGCATTTATTTCTGCAGGAATAGCCTGCCTGATCATTGCTGAGGACGCACCGGTCGGAGAGCGTGTCGCCGCGGCAGCTGCCCGTCGTGGGGTCTCGGTCCTTTCAACAAAACTTGATGCATTCGGGGTTGGCAAAATGATAAACCTCTCCCTGCCTGCCCGTGAAGTGATGGAGACCAATGTTCCCGTATTGTCCTGCAGTGATACCATTGCTCATGCCCGGAGGGTGGTTTCCGGTTCAAAATTCCGGGCTGCCTGTGTTGTCAATGCAGGTGGAACACTCTCGGGTATTCTTACCCGTACGACCCTGCTTGAGGAGGTCCGAAGGCCGGTCATCCTGCTTGACCACAATGAAGCATCGCAGGCTGTTGACGGGATAGAGGAGGCAGAAGTAATCGAGATCATTGACCATCACCGGCTCGGGGCGATTACCACGCTCCGGCCAATCCATTTCCTCAATGAGCCGGTGGGAGCAACGTCGACAATCATTGCGATGAAATTTCTGGAATCCGGCCTCATGCCTTCACGCTCCATAGCCGGAGCGCTGCTCTGCGGTATCCTGTCTGATACACTTGCACTCAGGATGTCAACAACTACCCACCGGGATAAAAAAGCGGTCAGTTTCCTTGCTCCTGTTGCCGGGGAGGACCCGGAGAAACTTGGCATTGCTCTACTCGAGCAGGCCATGGACCTCTCAGGCACTCCGCTCGATACTATCCTTGCCCGGGACACAAAGATCTTCGTTCTCTCCGGAAAAAAGATCCTGATAGCACAGGTAATGGTGCCGTCATTTGCATGGAACCGGGAGCGGGATGCTGCGATCAATCGGGAACTCAAAACGGTAAGGACAGGATCCGGTACAGAGATTGTTCTTGCCCTTTTTACGAGTGTTATGGAAAATGCGAGCGATCTGTATGGAGTTGCAGAACCGGGCCTCCTTGCTGCATTGTTTGGCGCAGATCTGCCCATGCGCCTTGATGGAATGATGTCGCGAAAGAAGGATTTTCTTCCGTTTCTGGGTGCAAATCTCCAAAAACACGTAAGATAAGAGGAAACGAACCAGATCGCAAATCCCGGTTTCTCACAATCTGCGTTTTTTTGAGTGTCAGGTAACGTTTGTCATGGAAATCCGGCTTCCACTTTTTTCAACCGGTGCGATCTGAGTCTGGCAGAATATGCAGTCTCTCTCTTTTTAGATAACCGGAAAAGCTGGAGATGTTTTTTTTTGAATCTTTATGACCGCAAGGCAGGACCTGATGATTTCCGGTAGCCGGTCATTCCTGTTTCATGTCCCTGCCATGGGTTGGATTAAAGAAGCTAAAAGCGAAAAATCCTTGTATTTAGCCTGGTCAGGAATATCCGGCTGAAACGTTTTCAAAATTCCGGTATTCCCGGCAAAAAAATAGAATTTGTTCAGTTCCGCTGGTATCTGGCTATGAGGGCACCGGCAATCCCGACACCCATGAGACAAATCCAGGCCGGGACAGGGGATTTTGTCGGGGCGGGCACCGGAACGGTCGTGGGTGCAGGGTTCAGGGTGGCATACAGGGTAATCGTCTGGCCCGGTGCCGGAACTCCCGTCATGGATGCCGTGTAGGGGAGATATCCGTTCATGGAAACGGTGTATGTCTGGTAAGGTGTCCCGGTAGTATAGACCGGTACGGTGAGTGTGCCCTGCGTGATGGTCCCGACAACCTGGTTATCGAACATGACCGTTGCCCCGTTTACATTGCAGTTGACCGTATACCATCCCTGGTTACCCCCGATAACGGCCTGGGTGGTAGGTACAACCGGGTTCAGCGTTGCATAGATGTTCTCGGTCTCACCGATACCCGGCATATACGGGATACTCCCGGTGTAGGGAGCATATCCGCTCTTGCTCACTGAATAAGACTTGTAGGGTGTACCGGTGCTGTAGACCCCGACATTCAGGACGCCGGCGGTAATCTCGCCCTGGTAGGTGCCGTCAAAATAGACCTGGGCTCCGTCAACATTACAGTGCACGCTGATCCATCCCTGGTTGCCGCCAATTGGTGCAGCCGCATTTGCAGGAATGATACAGACAACCGTGAGCAGTACGGCAAAAACCGCAATAAGGATACGGGAAAATCTCATGGTAATACCTCGTGTATAGAGGATAATAGAAGGTAAGGTATAAAAAATATCTGGCCGCAGGACAGGATTTTAAGAGGTCCCCTCAAGGAAAACCGGATAAATAATCTTCGGAAAAGAGATCGGGAAAACCTCCGGACCCGTTATGATATTGAGTCCGGGAGGTTTTGTTATCCGGTACGGAGGGGAGGAATTGTGCCGGTTTTTCCGTCCAGCCATATGTCAATGAGTGCGCGAGATATACTGAGTTTTGGCGGTAAATCCGGCAGATGGTCCCGGTCAAACCAGCCGGCGGTATCGATCTCGATACCATCAGGAATTATCGTACCCCCTTTGTAATCGGCAATGAACCCGATCATCAGCGAGTTGGGAAATGGCCATGGTTCGCTGGCGATGTACTTCACATTTTTGATGGAGATCCCAGTTTCTTCCTGCACTTCACGGTGCACGGCATGCTCAATAGTTTCGCCCGGCTCAACAAAACCGGCAACGAGACTGTTCCTTCCCGGGGGCGCCTGCTTGTTATGCGCCAGCAGAATGGTGTTATTGTTTCTCACAAGAACGATTACCGCAGGTGAGAGGCGGGCATAGGTAACATAGTGGCAGGCGGGGCAGACTTTTGCCCGTTCAGTTAAGGATGATCTTGTCCTGGTACCGCACCTGCCGCAGAACCGTGTGGTCCGGTTGTAATCCGTTACCTGTATTGCAAGCCCGGCAATAGCGAGTTCTTCCTCCGGAAGGGTCCCGGCCAGTTCACGGACGCCGGACCAGGCCAGACCTTCAGGACATGGATTATCGCCTGGGATCTCGAGGGCATAACTGGGGTGTGAGTTACGGTGACCAAGATATTGCGCGTTTTCTCCGGATATGCCCTGTATTTCATGGGATATCTTTACAAAGATAGTTGGATCTTTTCCACCCGTATAACAAATTCCGCTGTTCCGGACAAGCACAAGAAGGGTCTCTTCCGGCATCAGATCCGGGAGGGGGTACTGTTTATGAAGTGAATCTGCTGCGAATTTGGCTGTATGATCCATGAGTTGTTCCATTCTTTGTATCCATATTTGACGGACGGCTAAAAAAATGCAATGAGGAACCGGCCGAACTTTTTGGTCCCTGATGCAGGACAAAAAGATTTCCGCTGGTTTTATACCGGGAACTCTCTAATTGTTCCTGCGGGAGATGGATCCATTGGATGAGAAGTGCTGGGAAATTTACGAGCATGTAAAGAGCATACTCGGGCAGGATGGATCCCATGGAATGGACCATGTCTGCCGGGTCACACATTTGTGCAGGATAATCGGGATACGTGAGCATGCGGATATGGGCATCCTTATTCCCGCGGCACTCCTCCATGACATCGCCCGCCCTCTTGAGAAAGCTCAGGGTATTCCGCATGAGACTGAAGGAGCAAAGATTGCCGGGGATTACCTGGTTTCTATCCACTACGATGAGACGTGTATCAGGGGAATTACCCATGCGATAAGGACTCACCGGTACCGTTCGACTGATACCCCCCGGACCCTTGAGGCCAGGATCCTTTCAGACGCCGACAAGCTGGATGCCATGGGGGCTGCAGGTATTGCCCGTACCTTCATGCGGGCCGGGGAACATGGCGGGAGCATGGACGATGCAGTCAGTCATTTTCATGATAAACTCTCCAAACTCAACGATAAAATGTTCACAGGATCCGCCCGGGAGATTGCAGAAGAACGGCATGCATTCCTAATCCGTTTTTTCTCGACTCTTGAAGAGGAACGAAAAGGCTCCCGGATATAATCCCGCAACCGGCAAAGTTGGCTGCAAGGCCATGGTAAACCGGTACGTTCCCCTGGTTATCCAGATTAGTATTCAGGTTTTCTCCTCCTACCCCCTTCTCGTCAGGCACAACAATGCCATTTCCGCAATATAAAAAAGGACTTGCCGGTTAACGGGAACAGGATTTAATGAGGGGAAATCTCAAGAGAGATAACAGAAATTGCTGTCACATTATCCTTCGATGATCCAAAAACCGGATACATACGGCGGAGGAATTTCCGGTTATTCCGGGTATAGGTATCTTCGTGGGATTTTTTTGTCTGAATGACCTGCCGGATCGATGTTGAGAAGATCCTGTTCTCTTCAGGAGTATGGAAATCCCCGTACGACCTCAGGTAATATTTTTCACGGTCAATACCGAGCCGTTGTTTATGGTGGGTGTTCATGAACAGGTACCTGCCATCCGGATTGACCGTATAGATCGAATCCTGTGTGGCTTCCACAACAATCTGGTAATTTTCGTCAGTAAACTGCAGGGCTTCCTCAACCTGTTTTCTCCCGGTTGTCTCAGCTGAGATAACCGTTACCGCAAAAATCCGTTCGAGTGTCTCATTCCGGACAGGACTGAGGCGCCTGATAAACCAGCGGCCCTTGCTGCGGTATTCATCCTGGACCGATTTTCCGGATTCAATACTCTCCTGGACGGCACAAGTAAAGCGCTCACACTCTTCCGGGGTATGGAATTCACTGTAGTCGCGACCAATATAATTCCCGTCAGTAATGCCGAGACGCTGCTGATGGTAAGCGTTCATGAAGAGGTACCGGGAGTTCTTGTCCACCATGTAAATGGAATCCTCGATTGCCTCGACAATGTTCCGGTGGTTGATCTCCGAACGGATGAGTGCGTCTTCAACGCGCTTGCGCATCACGGCCTGGTGCACCATATTACGGAGCTCGGCATACTGGCTGCGGGGATCGGTACTTTTCTGGAGGTAGAAATCTGCGCCGGAGTTGAGGGCCCGAATCACAAGATCCTCCCGGCTTTTACCGGTAAATATGATGAATGGTTTATCGATTGCCCGCTTCATGAATTCATCGAGAAACTCGATCCCGTCCATCTCCGGCATATTGTAATCGGAAACAACCGCATCGTACTTCTTTGCCTTAAGCATGCGGAGTGCCTCTTCTGCAGAAACTGCAGTATCAACGATAAGATCGCCTTCTTTCTCAAGGAAAATGCGGGTAAGCTCGAGAAGATCCGGCTGGTCGTCAACAAGGAGGATGGTTATCATGATCCCGTGGTCCTGTTTCATCGAGTGATGGTTCCGGCAGTGCCGGAGGGCAATTTAGTCATATGGGACTCTCGGTTTTTAATGATATCCATGCAGCATTCGTATACAGGTGGAATAGTCCAGGTATGACCCGCTGAAACGGGAACTTATGCAGAAGCTGCTGATAGTTGCCAATGGCAGTCCCGGCATGGGTCGGTATCCTGTCGGGCGCAGACAACATGCCGGTGCTGATTCCCCCACAAAAATGTCAGGGAACGGTTATCCCCGGCACAACATTTCCACTTCAAGGGACAGGCGGTACATCCGTTTTCGTGCTTTTCGCGGGAGATGAATAGCAGACGCGATACTGTTTTCGATCGATACACGCCGTCTGCCTGCGATAAGGTTGTCGGCATGAGTGACGATCTTCTCTTCGGTGCTGGCCGGTACGCAGTCGCGGGGAGAAACTCCCAGGAGTGTGCATTCATCGGCAGTGAGACCTGCACCGGTATGGCACTCAACCACCCGGGCCAGTTCTTCAGGAAATCCCATGTCACGGAGAAGATCGGCTCCCATCTGGGCATGATGTATTGTATGCGTTTTGCTCCGGCCTATATCATGAAGCATCGCACCCGCAAGTACGAGATCCATATCAATATCCGGATTGTTTAAAGCATATTCCCGGGCGCAATCTGTCACTGCCCGGCAATGTGCGATGACTTTCTCGCTGCACCCGGCATCGTGCAGTATCTTTTCATAATGTTGTTCTTTCCGGTCAGGCATGACCAAGGGATTTTCTGATATCTTCGATCCGGTGTTTGAGAGACCGGAGAAGCATCTCGTTATCGAAATGACCCATTGGCTGGTCACAGTCCGGGCATTTGAAATCGATGTTCATAGCCTGCGGGAACGTGAAGATCAGGTGACAATCCTTACAGATATAGAAATCATTCTCCTCTTCATACCTCTCCCGGCGGTTCAGTTTTTCGAGAACGAGCGCCATATCTTCCCGGATTGCATCGAAGATATGATCGGTACGGAGTTGCCAGAGATACGTGAGCCACCCGGTCTCATTGTTCTTGATCCGGTGGTACTCCGCAAGACGTTTTTCATAGAGCGTATACAGCGTGTGCCGGACAGAGTTAAGGTTTATACCGGTCTTTGCTGCAAGATCTTCATCACTGTATTCACCCTCCTTGGGAAACCGCTCAAGGAGGTTGAGGCCCTCATCGCCGACAAGGCGGTGGAGATAGGCACGTATTGCGGGATCATTGATCGCTTCTTCTGTTGGATCCATCAGCGCATATATTGTCGGACGATAGTAATATGCTTATCCAGCAGCGCAAGTGCTGCATCCTTTGTTTTCCCCCATCCGTAGACGCTCACGATCGCCTGTTCTTCTTCGAGAGATGTTCCCGGCCATGGAATGTCAGCAACAAAATCTTTTAACGCTGCAAGATCTGTACGGATTGTCAGGTCACGCTCGGCAAACAGGATGCTCCGTACAGCGAATTGCCGGCATGCGGGTCTGGAAGACGGGAGATTACCGGCACAGGCATTGACGTGCAATTCAAAGAGATTGCAGCCGCACGAATGTTCAACCGTATCAACCGTTCCCTGGAAGCGGGGGTTGATCTCGATTGCAAATGGCGTCTTATCCCCAATAACAAAATCGATACCGATCGTTCCCCGGCACCCGCTGAGAGCAGCAATGCGTTCGGCAAGTTCGATCATCCGGTTACATGCCAGATGGGAGAACGGGGTAATCGAACCGGAGAACCCGAACGCTGATTCCCCGGCTCCGCGGAGAATCTGCCCGTTGGCAGCAACTGCGACTGCCTTTGTTCCCGAAGCTACACAACAGACGCTGGCGGGTATGCCCTCAACAACATCCTGGCGGATATATGGTACATCCGGGTAGAGAGACTCCCACGCGGTCTCAGCTGCCCTGTTTTTCAGGATTGCATTCCGCCATCCGCCGGCACCCCGGCGTGGTTTGGCCATAACAGGATACTGGTTCTCCGTAAGGATTCGTGGGACCGGAATACTATGATCCTCGAAAAAATGCTGGGTGTCCAGTTTATCCATGAACCGTGCAACGGTGCTGTGTGGTGTCCCCCCCCGGAGCAGCGGGATTACGAGTTCCTCGGCACCGGAAGTCGGAACAAAGAGATCAAATGTCTGCCTCCTGCATATTCGTTCGATGGCATCGGGAAGATCCGCGAGATCTTCAAATTTCTCCCGATCCCGGGTATACCATGCAAGATCCTGGTCGCAGAAATGATCAACCGTGCATACCTCATAGCCGGCATTATAAGCTGATTGTGCTACATGGCGGGTTGAAAAACCGGCAATGAGCACACGTCCCTTCACAGGCCCTCCGTCTGTTTTCCGGCTTTGGAGGGGATTATTCTGATCTTTGCACCGGGGAATTCATGGGCAAATCCCGTTCCCGATGCAAGATGATCAAGGAAGAGGGCGAGGCTGGAAATTTCAGAATGGGGCTGACTTGTGACGGCTACATTGTAATCGGCCAGACCGTAGATCTCTCCAGGGACTTTTTCTGCCCCGACGATAACAAGAATCCTGGCGTGCGGTCGTATCTCGCCGATAATATCCGGGAGGTTAAGCCCGTACATGGTAAGGTGGACAACAATTCCGCCTTCTGCTTTCCAGTTTTTGATACAGGAGCGCCACTTTACATTATCTTCGCAGAAGAAGTTACCGCCCCATCGGTCCACAACATCAGCAATGCTCTCAGCAACACCCTTGTCGGATGCTGCAAGGTACATCCCTTTTGCTCCAAGGGCACGGGCGGTGAGGCCTACATGAGTGGTTACCCGCTGGTCCCGTTCAGGCCGGTGGCCGATCCGGAGAATGACTACTTCGTGGTCAGGCATGCTAGTTTTTCCTTTCTTTTATAATCCCGTTTTCAATAGTGAACGGCAGGTTTTTCTCGTATTTGAACTGGTTTCGGAGGAGAGCCTCACCGAAGTTCAGCATACGGACTGAATCGCCCGAGCATTCGATAAGACAGGAACGTTCGAGCCGTTCAAGGGATGCCGCGACAGCAGCTGCATCCAGCCCGCTTTTTTTACAGAGTTCCTTTCCGGTAGTAGCAGAGCTCTCCGGGATGAGGTGATAAATCTGCCAGTCCGCTTCCTCTTCTTTCACCTGTATTCATATCCCGGCGATCGGAATAAGGGTTTTTGTTCCGGAGCAGTCCCGGGGTGGGCAGCCGGAAGTGATTTTTACCCGGCGCATCCAATGAATGCCAATGAGTAAAAATCCATCAAAAATTCCTTATCATACCCTTGTTGCAGCCGTGGATGAGCTCCTGGAGTCCTGCGAGGAGGATACCGCTTGTCTTTCACGAAAGCTGGATGCGCTTTCAATAGAGATGCGATCCGAGATCCTGGTCTCTGATCTGCTCAATGCCTGCCAGACCTTTTTTTACTTTTTCCGTTTGATGCCCGGAGATCTGGCCCGCGAGCGTCTGGATCTTGAACCTGCTTCTTCACTGGTGCAGGGACTTAAAATTGAAGAATACGAACTCCTCGAACTATATTTTCTCGTGCGCGAAAATACACCGATCATGGTAGTCAGCGATGGCGAAAAAGCGCTGGCCACATTCTCCGGCAGAAACGCATATGCCGATGGTATGCAGTATATCCGGAACCCGGAATACAATTCATAGGCTCTTCACAGGGACGGTATGGCCTTTAATATTTTCCTGCCTGGTTGTTCTCATGATGCTTTTTGGTAGTTCGATAGCAGTTAAGCCGGATGTCCCGCTATGGACAGGGATTTTATAGGCAGACGTATCCTTGTATTTCATACAGATCGGGCATAGAGCAAAAAGGGGCATTATCATGCTGATGAGGATTGGGGGAACTGAAACCGCTTCTCTGGATGAGGTTTGGATTGAGGTAAAGAACCCGGCAACCGGTGAGCTTATCGATCGCGTGCCTGCCGGCCGGAATGAAGATGCAGCCCTGGCGGTTGATGCCGCAGAAGCAGCATCCGGCAGTTGGAAGAAGAAAACCATGAGAGAACGCGGAATGATCCTGTTCCGTGCTGCAGAAAAGGTGCGGGAGCAGCACAAGGATCTCGCCCGTCTCCTGACCATGGAACAGGGAAAACCCCTCCATGAATCGATCGATGAAGTGAGAGGGTACGCGAATATCCTTGAATTTTACGCCGGGATCTCTGCACACCAGTCCGGTGAATTCATCCGCCTCGGCTCATCCGGTGATGGTCTTGTTGTCCGCGAACCGCTCGGGGTCTGTGGAGCCATTATCCCATGGAACATGCCGGTCCTCATCATGGGATGGAAAGTGGGCCCGGTACTCCTTGCCGGAAATACCCTTGTCCTGAAGCCTGCTTCCACAACGCCCCTGACGAATATCAGGCTCGCAAAAATCCTTGACGAATCAGGTCTCCCGCCCGGAGTATTAAACGTAATTACCGGACGGGGTGAAGAGGCCGGGGAGGGACTCGTGCGTCATCCCGGTCTACGGAAGATCTCGTTTACCGGAAGCTGTGCTACGGGTATGAAGATCAGGGAGCTTGCGTCCCATCACCTTAAGGAGGTCACCCTGGAACTGGGAGGTTCCGATCCCATGATCGTATTGAATGATGCCGACGTCGATCGTGCGGTTGAAGGGGCGGTACGGGGAAGGTTCTACAATGCCGGCCAGACCTGCACTGCGGTCAAACGGTTATATGTCCAGGAAGCAATTGCCGAAGTATTCATCCGGAAACTGAAAGAGCGCACCAGTACCCTGAATGTCGGTAATGGTCTGGGTCCAAAGACCGATATGGGCCCCCTCAACAGCAGCGGACAGCGCGATCTCATCAGCAGGGCTGTCGAAGATCTCCGCGAGAATGATCACGGGACGATCATTACCGGCGGGTGCGCTCTCAAAGGGAAAGCATATGAGCAGGGCTGGTTTTACCGCCCCACCCTTGTTACCGATATCGTACCGGGATCCCCCCTGGTAACTGAAGAGATCTTCGGACCGGTACTACCGGTTATGACCGTACCCAACCTGGAAACTGCGATCAGAGAAGCCAATAATTCACGTTTTGGTCTGGGTGCTTCTGTCTGGACCTCGAATATGCACAGTGCCAGAAAAGCGTTCGATGAGATTCATGCCGGCATTGTCTGGGTGAACCGGCATCTGACGATCCCTCCGGAAATACCTTTTGGGGGCGTGGAGGGAAGTGGAATCGGCCGGGAGAACGGGCAGGATGCCCTGGACAGTTATTCCCGGACAAAATCTCTTGTCATGGGCTGGTAATTACCGGGTTAATCTTTTTTGATTCTTACCAGTATCATGGCAAGAATGCCTGCACAGATAACCGGCCAGAATCCTGCGGGTGATTTTTGGGTTACCGGAAGTGTTGTTGTGGGAACACTGGTCGGCTGGGTTGGCAACAGAGTTGCCGTGACAGTAACAACTGGTTTCGTTGGTGCAGATACAACCGGTTCAAGGATCCTGAACGTGGTTGATCCGGTTACTGTCTGGGTAATGCCGGATACCGTGACCATGTATTCATCCGGCCGGAATGAGGATGTATCTATGGTCAGAGACCACGGGTTTTTCCCCCCGGTTCCCGGTTGAACCTTTATTGTTTTTGCAGTACCGGAAAAACTCCCGTCTGATGTTTTTTGTGAAGGTGAAAATGACGTGGAGGTGATCTCGACCTGGAGATTATCCCCGGAAGCAAGGTTCGTATACCCTGAAAGGGTAACCTGCTCGCCAACGTAATGATCTCCTATGGGATTTATGAATGTAGATGGTGTGCCGATGACAAACGAGAACGGCGTAAACGTATCATCAATGTTCTGGCTGCTGATAGCCTGGACAAGTGCTGAGGCTCCGGCCGGGCTCTGGAGACTGCCGGATCCTGACAACTTGAAAATGGTCAGGCCGTTTGTACTGAGCTGGAGATTTGAAACTTCACCGGTATCCGCATTGTACACAACATCAAACTGCCCGTTCATCATGGGGTGCTGGACTACGACATAATACTGTCCCGGGGCAAGGTTGCGGGTGTCAGCATCTTTCAGTTCGTACGTGAAGGTATTGTCGGCATCGACTGAGATTGTCGATACTTTGAGGTAATTGTATCCAACCAGCCAGACCTGGAGTCCGTTTCTCGGGTGACCGGTTGCAATGCCCTTGATTATGACCGGATCTCCATTGGCAATAACGGGAGACGATGAGATCCCGGTATCCGACTGGGTGATAGTGAGTGCTCCCGCAGGAACAAAAACAGTGGATAACAGGATCAAGAAAAAAACAAGACTGAATTGAAACCATCGTGAGGTCGTGTAGGTCATGGCGGATTTTCCTTTACGTATATGATAACCGCAGATGGTAGAAAAACTTCTTGTTCCTGCCCGAATTGATAATGATATTGTCAGATTGAACCGGTTCCGGATATTTTCCTGAACATGTCGCGAGGTACCAGAATTTCAAACCGGGCTCCTTCTCCTGGCAGTCCGCACTCCTTTATGGTAAGTCCGGTAATCGAAAGAACTTCCCGGACCAGGAAAAGGCCAAGACCTGTATGATTGCCAAATCCTTTCTGGAAGATCTTCTCCTTAACCGGCTGGCTGATCCCTTTTCCGTCATCCGTGATAACGATCCGGAACGAGGAGTCCTGATTGTCACCGGTTATATGGATATGCCGTGTGTTCCCTCCATGCATGACTGCATTTTCAAACAGGTTGTAAAATACCGTTTTCAAGAGCGGGTCGGCAAATATTTCAATCTCACCCAGGCAGGGGTCGATAGATACAAGAGAAAAACCGTGATCCTTTGCAACGGAGTTAGGGCAGGCTAACAGATTCTGCCACCGGGGTTTCTGGAGGCCAATATCCTGGTATTGCTGGGTGAAGAGGATCTGGCTCTGGATTGTCTCACCGGCTTTTATCGCTCTCTCTACCCAGCGTTTCTGGTCATTATCCGGGAGAGTATCTTTAAGCAGGAGATGATATCCCTGGAGCGCGGTCAGCTGGTTGAGAATATCATGCCGCGTGATGCTTGAGAGGAGATTGAGTTTCTGGTTTGATTCCTGCAATGCCCCTTCCATCCGTTTTCGTTCTGTAATGTCACGCCCCACGGACTGGTATTCGACAACCACCCCCTGTGTATTGAAAATGGCCCGATCAGACCACTGTTGCCACCGGATTTCTCCATCCGGCATGATGATGCGGTGTTCAATAGTCCTGACCGGGTGATCTTTTGAGACACTGGCAAAATGAAGTTTTACCATCTCATGTTCTTCCGGGAGAATCACTGGAGAGAACTTGTGATCAACGAGATCCTCCCGTCTTTTCTGGAAATACCGGCAATAGGCATCATTGACAAAGGTAAGGTTCCCGCCCGGGGTAAACCGGCAGATAAATTCAGTCTGGTCCTCGATAATATTCCGGTACCGCTCTTCGCTCCGGTAAAGCTCCTGCTGGTTCCTGCCCAGTTCCTCGTAATTGGACCGTAATTCTTCTTCGGTTGCGGTCAGCTGCTCATATGCAGCATATAGATCTTCATGGGTACGCTGCAGTTCTTCTTCTGCTTCTTTCTGGCGGGTAATGTCCCGGCCAACTGACTGGTATTCGATAATGTTACCCACAGGATCAACGATAGCCCGGTCGTTCCAGTGCTGCCAGCGGACTTTGCCGGAGGGTGTGATGAGCCGGTGTTCGATGGATCCGGCCGGGTTATCTTTCGTGAGCGACAGGATATGCTGGTGTACCAGTATCCGCTCTTCTTTTGGAATCTCAACATGATGTTGCTCTTCAAGGCATGCCGCCCGGCTCAGGCCAAAATACCGGCAGTAGGCATCATTGACGAACGTGAGTTTCCGGTCCGGAGTAAACCGGCAGATAAGTTCCGTCTGGTCTTCCACCACGCTCTGGTACCGCTCTTTCACCCTCTGGAGTTCTTTCTCGCTGTTGCTCAGCTCTTCGTAGTTTGCCCGCAGCTCTTCCTCGGTAGCAGTCAGCTGCTCGTAGTTTGACCGCAATTCTTCTTCGGTTGCGGTCAGCTGCTCATATGCAGCATATAGATCTTCATGGGTACGCTGCAGTTCTTCTTCTGCTTCTTTCTGGCGGGTAATGTCCCGGCCAACTGACTGGTATTCGATAATGTTACCCAGCGGATCAACAATAGCCCGGTCATTCCAGTGCTGCCAGCGGACTTTGCTGGAAGGGGTGATGATCCTGTGTTCGATGGATCCGGCCGGGTTATCTTTCGTGAGCGACAGGATATGCTGGTGTACCAGTATCCGTTCGTCCTTTGGAATCTCAACATGATGTTGCTCTTCAAGGCATGCAGCCCGGCTCAGGCCAAAATACCGGCAGTAGGCATCATTGACGAAGGTAAGTTTCCGGTCCGGAGTGAACCGGCAGATAAGTTCCGTCTGGTCTTCCACCACGCTCCGGTACCGCTCTTTCACCCTCTGGAGTTCTTTCTCGCTGTTGCTCAGCTCTTCGTAGTTTGCCCGTAACTCTTCTTCAACCGCGGTCAGTTGCTCGTAGGCTGCATGAACTTCTTCGTGTTTGCGCTGTAATTCGTCTTCCGCTTCTTTCCGGCGTGTGATGTCCCGGCCAACTGACTGGTATTCGATAATGTTACCCAACGGATCAACGATAGCCCGGTCATTCCAGTGCTGCCAGCGGACTTTGCCGGAGGGTGTGATGATCCTGTGTTCGATGGATCCGGCCGGGTTATCTTTCGTGAGCGACAGGATATGCTGGTGGACTAGTATCCGCTCGTCCTTTGGAATCTCAACATGATGCTGCTCTTCAAGGCAGTCTTCCCGGCCCAGGCCAAAATACCGGCAGTAAGCATCATTGACGAACGTGAGTTTCCGGTCAGGAGTAAACCGGCAGATAAGTTCCGTCTGGTCCTCCACCACGCTCCGGTACCGCTCCTTCTCCTTCTGGAGCTCCTGCCTGCTGTTGTTCAGTTCCTCGTAATTTGCCCGTAATTCCTCCTCTGCTGCAGTCAGCTGTTCATATGCCGCATGGAGGTCTTCATTCATACGCCGGAGTTCTTCTTCTGCCTCTTTTCGCTGGGTAATATCACGGAAAGCTTCGATTGCCCCGATCATATTTCCCCGCGTGTCGTACAGGGGTGAGGCAACCTGCCAGACATGGGCTCCTTTCCCGCCATAGAGCCCGGGCATATAGGTTTCAGCTACGATCTTGTCCCCGTGTCGATGGACATCGGGATATTCATCTTCGAGCTTCCTGTCCTGATTGAGAACCAGATCAACCAGTGAGGGTTCTTTTTTGTTATTTACAGAAGGAGTTGTAGCATATCCCGAGGTTCCAAGAACCGCATCCGCAAGAACCCCGGTCATCATCTCCAGGGTTTTGTTCCAGGCAATCACTTTCTTGTCAAGGTTTACTGCAAATGTTGCATCCGGTAAAAAATTGATGATACCCGCCATCCGCTGTTCGGATTCTTTGAGACGATCCTGGATACGTTTGCGATCAATGGCATTTTTGATCTTGTGCTCCAGCTCGACAAACTGTGATTTATGCTCGCCTCCTTTCTGGAGGTAAAAATCTGCACCACTGTTCAGGGCTTCAATAACGATCTCTTCCCGTCCCCTGCCGGTAAAGAGAATAAAGGGGAGATCGAGATTATGAGAACGGATATACTTTAAAAATTCCAGGCCATCTTTTCCAGGCATCTGATAATCGGAGATTATGCCATCATATTTTTCCTTCTGGAGCTTAACGATGGCATCTTCAACAGAAGAAACCGTGTCAACCCTGAGGTTACCGGATTGTTCAAGAAAGATCTTACCCAGATCAAGTAATGCAGGTTCATCATCGACATACATTACCCTGAACATTTTCGGCTCCCGAGAATATTTTTAAGATGCTTCCCTGAATTACTATTATCTGATGGGATACGCCTTATACCATTTCATTGCGGATTCCATAAAAATGCAGGAATTTTCCCTGGAATCTGCAATATAATCTGTTTTTTTTATAAAAAAATTTTGTTATTTGGTTTTTGATTCAAAGTAAGGCTGCCAATCGCGGAAATCCTTCAGGATCCGGAGATGGTTTTATTATATCCTCCTCACTGGCGGCGCATACCAATAACGGTGAGCACCGCGGCACAAAGCGCAAGACCCGGCAGGAGTGGAGCTTTTGTGGGTGCTGGTGAGACCGGAGCATTCTTACAGGTCTTGGTAATATCTGCCAGATCAACAGATGCAGAGTTCATTCCCGGCCAGGGCTGGTAATATCCGGGATTGATGAGGAGAGACTGTTTCAATGCCGATTCTGCAGCAGTGCAGTTTCCAAGACCTGCGGCAATACGCCCCTTCATATGCCAATAGAGGGGATCGTACGGGTTTAATCGAATGGCGTCATCTGCTGCCTTATCCGCTTCATTGAGCCGACCCATTGCATACAGTGCCATCATACGGACGCCATAAGCCCTGTCATATGTCTGGTTAATACCAATTGCGGTGTCGGCATCCATGAGGCCCTCTTCATTTTTTCCCATTGCCAGATATGCAAACCCCCGGTTGGCGTATCGGGCGGGTTTGGGATCTTTTGCTATGGCTGTCGTCACATTATCTGCCGCGTCCGAGTACGCTCCTGTTTTCCGGAGCGCATACGCTTTCAGGCACCGAAGTTCGGGATTATCCGGGTACAGGGACAACCCTTCTTCAGAAAGTGATAACAGCCGGGTTATGTTCTCTTCAGCCATCGCAGATATCCCCAGTTTCTCATATACTGATGCATTCATGACGGGCGTGCTGATAGGACCGTCAGCAGGGCCGGTCGACAATGAGGCAGTGATGGGAAATGCCGCAACCGGAACAACACAAAGAATAGCAAGGAAACCAAGAATGATCCCCCGCCGGATAGCAGGCAATTCATAGTACTGTATCTGAACTGACTGACAGGTGACGGGCTGATGCATACAAGATGGTGTTTATGACGGGTAATAAGAATAACGGGATGATCCTGCTGGTTGCTGTCATTAATCGATCATATATCATACGGGATCTTCATTTATTTCACGGAGAAAGACTTTACCGTACCGTTCAAGTTTAACTTTTCCCACTCCGGCTACCCCAAAAAAAGTTTCAGCATCAGCAGGTCGTTTCCGGACCATCTCATGAAGACATTTATCCGGAAAAATCATAAATGGCGGCACTCCTTCATTTCCCGCCAGAAATTTCCGGAGGGTTTTAAGGCGCAGGAAGAGGGCGTAATCACCGGGACTTAATGTCACACTTTCCGGATTATCAGTACTTTTCAGGGGAGCCGGCTCTGGTATCGGAAGCATGACCCGCATCCTTCCTTTAAGAAGCTCATGACCTTTCCCAGTCAGGGAGATGACCGGATATTTGTCCCCGGCCCTGACAAGGAATCCCTGACGAATCAGTTCATTGATCCAAATCCTGTACTGGTCCTTGGTATATCTCCTGCCACTACCATATACGGGAAGGGATGAGAGGTTGTATTCCTGGATTTTGCCACTTTTTGCTCCACGAAGGACTGCGATGATGATCTCTGTGCCGAATGGCACCGGCAGCTGTTGTACTGACAGGGCAATCTGCCGGGCAGCGTCCGTGTAATCGGACATATTCGTAGGATGGTCGCAGTTATCACACGAACCGCAGTTATCCGGAACAAATACTTCCCCGAAATATTCCAGCAGAAACCTGCGACGGCAGCCAGTGCTCTCGCAGTACGCAACTATATCCTGCAGCTTTTTTAATGATAAACGAAGGTTGCGTTCGGAAGTGTCATCATGTTCGAGCATGGAGCGGACCCTTGCAGCGTCAGCCCTGCTGTAAAGAAGGATGCATTCGCTGTATTTTCCGTCACGACCTGCCCGCCCGGTTTCCTGGTAATAAGACTCCACGGTTTTTGGCAGGACATAGTGGATAACGAAGCGGACATCCGGCTTGTCGATTCCCATGCCAAAAGCTACCGTGGCGCAGATGACCATGGCCTGGCCGGTGATGAACGCATCCTGAATACCGGCGCGAACCTGCGGTGAGAGCCCTGCATGGTAGGCAAGAGCCGGAAACCCGCGTTTTTTCAGTTCTGCAGCAACCTCCTCGGTCTCTTTTTTACTCAGGCAATAGATGATCCCGGCATCCCGCCGGTGCTGGCCAAGATAATGTGCAAGAAAGATGAGGGGATTTTTTTTTGGGATTACCCGGTACTGGAGATTTGGGCGATTAAAACTGCCTATAAATTCCCGGACGCCGGAAAGGCCCAGCTGCTCACGGATATCGGACCTGACTTCAGGAATCGCCGTGGCAGTAAGTGCAATAACCGGAACACCGGGAAAAGTCTTTTTGATCAGGTTGAGCTGGCGATATTCCGGCCGGAAGTTATGACCCCATTCGGAGATGCAATGAGCTTCATCGATCGCTATCAGCGTAATGCGGGCTCCCTGCAGGGATGCAAGGAACTGGGGCTGCATACATTTCTCCGGTGAGATGAAGAGCAGCCGTAGATTGCCATCCCGTATCATAGCATCAAGCCGGCTCCTCCCGCGGGAGTCCAGGGCGCTCGTGTATGCAGCTGCCGGAATGCCACGGGTATTGAGGTCATCGACCTGGTCTTTCATGAGCGAGATGAGGGGGGAAATGACCAGTGTAAGGCCATCCCTGCAGAGAGCCGGCAGCTGATAACAGAGGGATTTGCCCCCGCCGGTAGCCATGATGGCAAGCGTATCATTTCCGTCAAGCACTGACCGGATGATAGCTTCCTGGTGCGGCAGGAACGAGGTATGACCCCAGTATTTTTTCAGGAGATATGTAGCAGTATCCATCAGGTCCTCATAATGTATGGAGAAAGGATGACTGGAATAATATTTGCCGGAACGTTACAAGAATCCTTTGAACGTACACCTGCCGGGGGATATCCGGATCAGAGGCCGGCCCACATAAGCCCGACAGAAAATGCCGTGCGATATTCTGCTTCTGAAAAACCTGCATTTCGTTCTTCCAGTTCCGCAAGCGCAGCAGCTCTGGCAGATTCACCCTCGCCGTACTGGCCATCGTGAAACCCTGCACCAATCTCGGCAGCATCGAACGAGAGCCGCCGAACCCGGATGAGGGCTTCACGACAGACTGATGGAGATACTGCCGGAACCGCATCACGGATCCGGTTGAGGAGATCCATATCATCAGGCGCGGGGCAGGACGGGGGTGAACGTCCCTGCCGGAAGAGAAGGGTAAATGCAGTGGATAATGTTTCGGGATCCATTACAGGCGGGACTTTTGACACGGCTTCCTACTCCTTCTTTCGCAGGCGGGCAAGGACCGGGCTTGCCGTAAAGACCCGGGCAAATGGCTGGATCATGTGCTGTTTCATGGTCTTCTCAGCTTCCTTTCGTACCGGGGGGAGTGAGAGCGCTAAGGCAAGAAGGGCAGTGCGGAAACGGCGGACGTACTGGTACTGGGGGAAATCATAGCCCCCGTGTGCCCGGTAGTAGCGGTCATCAGCTTTGAAAATTGCCCGCATGCCTCCCCAGATCTCATCCCTCATGACCTTATGGCCGGCTATTGCAGGGAACTGGGGCGGGGAAACATATCCTGCATTCGCAAGCCGGATGCAGGTCGCTATAAGGGAATCAATCCGGTCATCGATCTGTTCCGGGTCTTCATCAGTTACAATACCTGAAAGGCTGGCTCCCTGGCCACTGGTATATGCGGCTATAACTTCCGGCAGGGGCTGGGAGCGGGAGTAGGGTCCCTGTGCAAGAATCCCTATCTGTTTTCCGGTCATTACCGGCACATGGCCCATGAAAAAACTCCGGTCAAAGAACTGTTTGAATGAGGCCGAGAAGTACCGGTCTTTTACTGTTCCAGCAAAGATGATGATATCTGCAGGAATAATAATATTTTTCATGAACCCTGCAAACCCGTCATCGTACACGCAGGAATTGTCAAAGGCGCAGCGACAGCACCCGACGCACCCGCCTTTCATCTTTGCCTCTTCAAATGATACGATGGATGCCGAGCGGCCGCAGCAGGCTGCTGCCCGCTGGACCATCTTTTCAAGGTTCGAGCCGGGTGCTGCGTCAGTCAGGATAAGCACACTTTTTCCCCGGGTATCGAGAGGCAGGGGGATAGGACCCGGCCGGTAGATCTGCTCCGCAGCAACAACCGGGGCTGAACGGCGTTGTATGACCGGATTTTCCGCTGCAGATTCAAAGAGAGTTTTACCGAAGAGCACGAGTTCTTCCTGGTGGCGGACATCAAGCAGGTCGTCCATCTTTGCCGAGAATGATCCAAGCACCTGCATGCCGAGATCTTCGGCAATGCCGGTGAGGTACGCGTGTGCCGTGTGATCGAAAAAATGAATTGAGGTGGTCATTGTTGCAGTATATTTCTTATCGAATGCAGCTGTCGCGTTCCTTGAGAAAACAAGTTCAATGAACCGTTTGAACTGGGCCGGTACGAGCATATAATAGACCGGCGTAGCAAAGAGAATTATATCCGCTGACGAGACCGAGCCGATAATACGGGTGAATTCCCCGTCACGGGTTTCAATGGTATGGATCTTCTGCCCAACGTCTTCTACCACAAAGGAATGGGTCGGAAACGCCTGCTCCAGGAACCGCACGTACTGGATCGTGATGCTTTCCTGGCCCTTGGGGCTCCCGTTCAGTACACATACTTTCATGGATCTTCCTCTTGTTCCTTCACCGGCAATCCGTATTAAAGTGACGGGATGTAATTTCTCTTTTGTTTCCTGCACTGCAATCAGGTTTAATCTATACAATAATCCAGATCCAAAGTCCTTCTATCTGGATAAGAGCGGCCTCATTACTGCGATTATTTTCGCATTCAAGGCAATTTTATTAACCAAACAGGAAGAATCCGCTATGTATGACAGAGTCATCACGTACCGTGAAAATCGGTCCTGGACTTATAGGACTTCTCATTGTCCTCTCCACCCTTGCGCTCATCTCCGGATGCACGCAGACAACCCCGTCCAATCTTGTAACCCCGGCGGTTACATCAGCACCCATATCAAACTTGCCAAACCCTGCATCGGCAGCCTGTGCCGGCTCCGGCGGGTCAGTCGACATAAAAAAGAATGCTGACGGCAGTGAATATGGGATGTGCACTTTTACAAACGGCACTTCCTGTGAAGAATGGGCACTCTTCCGGGGAGAGGGATGTACAGGTAATACGAATGCAACGGCTGTTCCGGCAACCGGAGGAAAGAAGATGGTGACGTTAACCCAGGCAGATAATGGCAGGACTTCAGATATTGCACAGGGCACCCGCTTTGCGGTGGAACTTGCAGAGAACCCGACCACCGGCTTCATGTGGAATGCTACAGTATCTCCCGGTCTTGTAATCCAGTCATCCGATTTCAGCCAGGATCCGGCATCCAAAGGACTTGTCGGTGCCGGTGGCACCCGCACATGGGTAATTGTTGCAAAGGATCAGGGTCTCCAGAAGTTCTCTGCAACATACATGAGATCCTGGGAACCGGTCACCGGAAACGAGACTGCTTACCTGGTGAACATCCAGGTTATTAAGATTTAAAACACGAATGCATGGTAAATTTCCGTGCGCCCTTTTTTTTCAAAAATCGGGATCCAAACAGGTCAAAAAAATTACCGGAAATAATCAACGACATTCCGGAAGAGCTGCATGTTGAGGGATTCAGTGGGAACAGGCATGCCTTTTCGTTTCATCTGTTCCTTTTGAAGGGGCCAGTCATACAGGTTTACAAATTCCATGGCCCGTTCAGGATGCGGCATGAGACCCAGGACTTTACCGTTCGCTGAAGTAATCCCGGCAATATCGTCAACAGATCCGTTGGGATTGAACGGATATTCCCCATCTGCCGGACTCAGATCTTCCCTGCAATAGGTAAAGGCTATCATCCCGCGTCGTTTCAATTGTGTAAAGGTCTCTTTAGAACAGGAGAAATTCCCTTCCCCATGAGCTACCGGACAGTAAATTCGCTCAATGCCTTTTGTCCAGAGATTATCTGATGCAGGTTTCAGAGTAACAAACCGGCACTCCAGCACGCCCTTCCGGTTTGGCATCAGAGCGATCTCGCGTTTATACTCTTTATTAAAAGCAGGTACGAGGCCGAGATTGGCAAGGATCTGGAACCCGTTGCAGATGCCAAGGACAAGATTGTCGCCGTCAAGAAATTGTTCCAGGTCTTTTAAGAGGTTATTGCGCACGCGGTTGGCATAGGCATTACCGGCCCCGGTGTCATCGCCATACGAGAAACCTCCCGGGAACACGAGGAGCCGGTAATCATCCATCCGCTTCCTGCCATCGATCAGATCATTGATGTGGACGATATCCGAGCTCATCCGGCACGTGAGAGAACCTCTGCTGTTTCCATCTCCGAGTTGATCCCAAAACCGCTCATGATGAGGGCTTTATCGGGAATCTGTGTATCTTCAGGAATATGTTTTGATGGTTGCACCGTTCCAGTTTTTCTGTGCAGGGCAGACATTTTCAGTACCTCCCAAACGGGGCCTTGTAGGCCGCTTCCATCTCATTTACCAGCAGGTCGAGGATGATCCTATCGGCAGTTATCCGGAAAGATCCGCTGGTTACCCGCCCGATAAGCAGGGCTGCCAATCCCATCCTCTGTTCGAATGCCCGCTTTTTGTCCGGTGCAATGGTGACGACAAAACGGCCCAGTGATTCAGAGAACAGGAAATAATCGGGGCGCATCCCCTTTGGCAGGGTAATATCCATTCCAAGCCGGCCGGCAATGGAGACTTTTGCAAGAGCGATTCCAAGGCCCCCGTGGGAGACCGGGAATGCTGATGCAATGAGTTCGTGGGATATCGCTTCCGTAAGCCGCTGGTACGTGGTTTTTGCCGCGGCTGCATCCAGTGCCGGGATGCGGTTGCCGGTGCTGCCAAGGTGAGCAAAATATTCCGACCCCCCCAGTTCTTCCCGGGTCTCACCGATAAGATAGATGAGATCACCGGAAAATTTCACGTCCAGGGAGACGGATTTTGATACATCCGGGTGTATGCCGATGGAAGAGACGAGAAGCGTCGGGGGAACAGATATTTTGACGCTGTTGTTCTTATCGTCAAATCCGGAGAAGTCGTTGAACATGCTGTCCTTGCCTGAGATAAACGGGGTGCCGAATGCTGTTGAGAAGTCATAACAGCCTTTTGCCGCCAGCTTCAGCTGCCCGAGCCGTTCCGGGTCATCCGAGGAGCACCAGCAGAAGTTGTCAAGAATTGCAATAGAATCCAGGGGTATGCCGATGGCAATAAGACCCCGGATAGCTGTATCGATGCCGGCACCGGCCATTAAGTAAGGATCGATCTCCGAATAGGTGGGGAAGAGACCCTGCGAAAGCCCGACTCCTTTTACGGAACCAGGGAGAACTTTTGTCAGCGACGCAACGGACTGTACCCGACCCTTACCCTGCACCGGCCCGAGAATATGCCCCCCCTGGACCGTGTGGTCGTACTGGATGGAGATAAATTCATGCGAGCAGAGATTCCTGCGCTTCAGCATGGCAAGCAATGTACTGTCGAGACGTTCGGGACAGGGGGTACCGGGCTCCGGGAATGTCTTTTTTGTGTACGTGGTTTTCAGGTGTTTTTTAGGGAGTCCGTCATGGAGGAAGTCCAGGCCGATATCTATGACAACCTGGTCGTAATAGTTCACAACGCACTGACCCGAATCCGTGAACGTGCCGATTACCGTGGCCTCAACATCCCGCCGCTGCATCAGCTCCATGAAAGCGTCGAGATTTTCCGGAGGCACTGCAAGGGTCATGCGTTCCTGGGATTCAGAGATCCAGATCTCCCACGGGGCCATGCCCGGGTATTTCAAGGGAACTTTCTCGAGCAGGACGTGGCAACCCCCGCATTCCCTGGCCATCTCGGCAACCGAGCATGAGATACCTCCCGCCCCGTTATCCGTGATGCTCCGGTACAGTCCAAGATCCCGTGCCTCTTTGACAATAACATCAGAGAATTTCTTCTGGGTAATGGGATCGCCGATCTGGACTGCAGTGACCGGGCTTGCCGGGTCCAGTGCCTCGGAGGAGAATGTTGCCCCATGAATCCCGTCTTTTCCCACGCGGCCCCCGACAACAACGATGAGATCACCCGGCTCTGCTTTCTTTTCGTACAGGTTACGGCCGGCATGTTCACGGGGGATAATTCCCACGGTCCCGGCAAAGACCAGCGGCTTTCCGGCATACCTGGAATCGAACCAGCACCATCCCTGGGGAGTGGGGATTCCCGAGCAGTTTCCGCCAACACCGACCCCGTGCACTACCCCTTCAAGGATCCTTCTTGGAGAAAGAACCGGGTTTTTCTTATCTCTGCCCCGGTAGAGGGAGATTTCCGCATCCATGTCCCCGACACAGTACCCGTAAACATTGATGCAGGGTTTTGCCCCGAGTCCGAAGCCTATGGTATCGCGGTTGACCCCAACAATGCCGGTGAGCGCACCGCCAAAGGGATCGAGCGCAGAGGGGGAGTTGTGGGTTTCTACTTTGTAGGTGACGAGATGCGTCTCGTTAAAAATTATGGCACCGGAATTGTCCGTAAAAACGGTTACGCAGATATCTTTTTTCCCTTTCTCTTCACGGATTTTGTTGGTGGCCCCCTGGATATAGGTTTTATACAATCCCCGGGGAACATCGTCATCCATGGCCGATGCAAAGATTGTATGCTTGCAGTGCTCACTCCATGTCTGGGCCAGGGCTTCGAGTTCAATATCCGTGGGCTTCCGGTTGAGCGCGTGGAAATAGGAGCGGATTGCATGGAGCTGGGCAAGATCGAGAGCCAGGGGGCCCCGTCTCTGCCCGGTTGCCGGGTCAGGGATTCCTTCTTTTCCCAGTCTGACCAGATCCGGGTCATCCAGATCCAGATCAACCGTTTCAGCAGTCAGCCGTTCATGGAGCTCGACTGATGGTACAATCCGGTCCATGCCCCGGGAGCTGTATTCCTGCCGGTTTTTTATATGGATCCGGTTCACGAGATGATTTGCAAGGGCGTTCGCAAGGTTCCGGATCGAATCTGCCGTAATGGTTCCACGGACAAAAAATAACTGGGAACTATATACAGCATCGCCCGGCGGGAAAGGGGACTGGAAATAATCCTCGATGGTCTGTCGCGCGGTTGTACCGATGTTATCCGTTACCCCGGGCAGGAAACCGACTTCAATAGCATAATCAAAGACTGCAGATGTCGGGTCATCAATGGTAAATTCCTGCTCAACCGGGTTGGTGAGTAAAGATCCAATCTCTATAAGCTCTTTATCTGAAAAATCCCGCGAGCCAGTGGAGATGGTATAGACTTCGATAAGATGTAGTTCGTCGATTAAAAACCCGAGCGAGCGGATTTTGTCGGTCCGGACTTTCAGCCGGGGATCGGTCTTGTATCGGACTTCAATCCGGTGGACATATGCCATGGGTACCTGTTATGAAGTTGATCGCAGAGTACAAAATATGTATCGTAACAGGTACCAAAAAAAATTCCAGTAATAAAAAAATAACCCGGTTCTTGGGATGAAAGCACAACACTAAAAACGGTTACCCGTTCCATAATATTAAGGAGTTTTGCTGTCATGGAACGATCCCGCGCCTGTCCGTTCTGTTCACCATTCGGCGATGATATCATTGCCAGAAACCCGCTCTGTTACGCCCGCTGGGACCGTTTTCCGGTAACCAAAGGTCACCTGCTTATCATGCCGTTCCGTCATACACCGGACTACTTTTCCCTGACTGCTGAAGAAAAACTGGCAATGGCTGACATGATCGAAGAATGCAGGACTATAATCGAGAAGAATTTCAAACCTTCAGGGTACAACATCGGTTATAATATTGGCGAATCCGCCGGCCAGACTATAATGCACTGCCACTGCCATGTTATCCCGAGATATGCGGGAGATACCGATAATCCCCGCGGGGGTGTCCGCCGCGTTGTTGCAGGTAAATATTACAAGGATCCTTTGAGAAGAGTCGTATCTTATCCTCCGGAAAGAACCTGGGACTGATCCGCCCGGCATAGATCAGAGTATTTATACAAATTCCTGTTTTAACTTATAGTGGAATATATGACCCGTAAATGTGGGAAATGCGGGATACCGGCTCCTGATGATGAAGCCCTTTTCTGCAACCGGTGCGGCTCCGGGATCATTGAGGAGACAGAACCGGAGTTTCCGCTCTGTCCATCCTGTGGTAATGTAGTATCTGACGAACTTGCCGAGTTCTGCAACCGGTGCGGCTCGCGGATTTTACAAGGGCCGGTTCCGCCGGTCTGCCCCGGGTGCGGCAATGAAGCGATAGATTCCGCCTCCCTGTTCTGTACACGGTGTGGAACCCCGTTTATCCATGACAAAAAATCTCCAAAAATGAGTAAACCATTGCCGGCTACGCCTCCTGCCCCTTCTGTCGTTGTGAAACAAAGAAAATCTGCGGTTACAAAACCTCCCCGACAGGATCCTGTGCCGGACTGGGATCCCTGGACGGATGATTCTCCTGTCGACGAACCCGCAGTAAACCCTCATCCCCAGGCACAAAAAAAATACGCTCATCTCCCGATGGTTGCTGATGAACTGGCAGTACCGGCCCAGCGTACTGAAAAACGTTCTGAGCCGCAGATCTCCATCTCATCCAAAAAATATGCCCATCTGCCCCTCATTGCCGACGAACTCAAAGACAAAAATTCACGGACAATGGATTATGATATGCCTGATATACCCGTACCTTCGGGAAAAGGGCGTAAACCTCCCCAGAAAAAGGGGATGCTGGGTCTTTTCAAAAAATAATTGTTTTTTAAAACCGTGAATTGCTGTTTTTATCGCGTTGAACAAAAAAGGATTATTTTTTTCGCATTGCAATGCAGATACCCGCTATTGTCAGTGCACTGAAAACCAGCAGGATGCTGGCAGGTGATTTTTTCGTGGGAGTTGCTGCTGCTTCACCGAGACTTATGCTGACCGGAGTGGTCTGACCCCCAGTAACGGTAACGGTCTGAACCGCATCATTATACCCCGGCTGTTTTACTGCAATGATATGGGATCCCTGGAGGACATCGTTAAGGGTAACGGGTGTGATCCCCCGGAAGGTGTTGTCAAGAAATACATTTGCACCGGGCGGGGTGGACACGATGGTGATCTGCCCGGTGGTGTCTGCCACAGGACCGGGTGTAACCGGCGTCAGCTTGGCGTTGACCGTCACAATCTGCCCTCCGGTTACAAAGACCGTATGCGTATAATCCTGGTAATCAGCAAGCCTGAGGGTAACCGTATGAGAACCCTGCAGAAGGCTCGTCAGGTCGAAATAATCATTGGGCTGGGTCTGACCCATGTACGTCCCGTCAAGGTAGATCGATGCCCCGGTCGGAGCGGATGCTACTTCAATGGAACCGACTGTCGGTGGAAGATTGCCCAGGGCAACCGTGACCGGGGTTCTCTGGCCGGCAACAATCCGGACCGTTGTGATAAATTCATCATACCCGGCTTTCTGGAGACGGATCGTATGAGTGCCTGGCGCGAGCCCGGGGATAACGGAAGGTGTGAAGGCCATATACTGGCCGTCCACATAGATGTCTGCGCCGGATGGAGAGGAACTGACAGATACTGATCCGGTGGATGTCGGCGGGTTTACCGGTACCAGCTGTGCATTGACCGTCGCCGATTTGCCGCTCTCAACCCAGACTGTTGAAGTGTAGGGCTGGTAATTTACAGCAGAAACCTGAATGGTATGGGTAGTTCCCGCAAGGACAGAGGAATATGATGCCGGAGAATATTGCTGGCTGGTACCGTCAAGGGTTACAAGAGCTCCGTTCGGCGTTGTCAGAACTTCGATAGCCCCGTACGACTGCTGCGGGTTCAGCGTTGCATAGAGATCGATGGTCTGCCCGTTCTCTGGCCATGTGGTGATCTGTCCGGTATAGATCTGGTACCCGGGCTTCTGGACAGTGAATGTTTTAAAGGGGGTTCCTGTGACCGAAACTTCTGAACTGCACGAACCCCCGGAAACCGTACAACCGGATGACAACTGGTCGAACGAGACGGTAGCGCCATCAACATTACAGTTCACCCGGATCCAGCCTTTTCCCGCACCAACCGGCTGGGCGGGGGTTGTCGGGACCGGCGTGGGTGTCTTTACCGGCCCCGGACCGAGGACCAGTTTGAGCGTGGCGTCTACGGAAGTATGCTCAAGGGGAGTGAGTTGGACCGTGGTCTCGTACGGTTCATAGCCGGCAAAAGCTAACTGAATCGTATGAATTTTCCCTGAAGACAATTCTGTTGCACCTATCGGGGTATGACCTGCGGTGGTTCCATCGATTGTCACCAGTGCCCCCGAAGGTGTCGAAATGATAGTGACCCATCCGGTCTGTGGTTCAACGGGTGTCAGGCTGGGTTCCTTTGTAGGCACTGACGTTGTCTCCCTGGTCGGGGCTGCCGTAGGTTCTTTCGTTGGTTCAGCCGTAGGTTGTTTTGTTGGCAGCGCAGTAGTAACTATTTCACGGGTAACACCGGTAATGATAGCCGGAGCTGTGGTGTGCGTGGGCGTTGCATTCTCCTCACCGGCAACCATGACCGGAAAAGCCGCAAGGACGAGTAGAAGGAGAAGCCCGAAAAACAAAATTGAAAATCTCATAATAATTCCCTTAAATCAAGTCAATATACCCATTCCTGCTATCTGAAATTTTTGTTTTAAGCCCCGGCACTTATGGTACATATCCCGTTTATAGGGGAAGCCACGATCTGCAGAAGTGAGGCCGTAAGAAAAATCAGAGATTCTCATATTATCACCGTTTTTGATTCAAAGTCCGGTTACCATTTTCCAATCAGGGTCCGGTTGATCATGTGATCGTTTTCAATCGCGATCATGATCGCGATGAAAATTTTAAAATCAAAGCTTGATGAAAAAATTTCAATCAAAGTCTGCCTGAAATTTTTCAATCAAGGTCCGGTTGCGAAAAGTTAACCAGGTTTGCAACAGTCCAGATGTGACGTCCACGACAGAAACGGTATCTCGGATGTGGTTTTCAATCAAGGTTTGCCCGGAAATTTTCAATCAAGGTCCGGTTGAAAAAATAAAATCAAGGTCCGGTTAAAAATTTCAAATCAAGGTTTGATTGATCTGCGAGCTGTTTTTGATCGGGATCGTGATCGCGATGAAAATTTTCCCGTTAAGGTTTGATTGAAAATTGTCGTTTTGCTGAAACACAACTATCAATACCAAAACAGGGGATTGACAGATCCGGAGTTCAACCTCCTCAGGAAAACCGACCCATTCAAACTGAGTCTCAAAATGAAGTTAGGAGTGGGAGGAGTAAGCCTCCTTCTGTTTTAGCGGCATTCAGCTCTGCGCCAAACCCGGACGGATACCGAGCGCTCCATTGTCCTGTTCTGGCTTGCACCCGCAGGGATTCGCCGTTTCACCGTATCCTGTTCATTAACGCTCAGCGGGTTACTCGCATGGAAACCATGCTTCTCGCCGTTGCCGGCTCAACCGCATCATGACTGAAAACAGGCCGTGTCGTTTCTGTGCCATAGCCGTGACTCTCGCCACCCGTACTTGCGTACGGCTGCGTGCCCGGTGGGTGGGGGGACTTTCCTCAGCAACATTAAAGTTACCGTCGGCCGCTCTCTCCCTCTCCACCATATATGGGAAGGTGGATCTGATAAGGACAGCGCTCATTTTCGGGCTGTTAATCAGGTTCGATAGATTGTTAACTATGGTGCGCAATAGTCAGTCACAAAGGTAAGGGACTGGTAATATGCAACTGCTCACTGCTGAAGAAGGTATGATGGCGGTCCGTTCAGCGCGGGGAGTCATCGAGTATGCCTGCGCAAAAAAACCAAAACCTGCCCTGTCCCTGACAGGGATTTTCCGGGAGAAACGCGGGATTTTTGTAACTATCAGTAGAGACGACCAGCTCCGTGGGTGTATTGGTCTTCCCTACCCGGTCATGCCGCTTGCGGAGGCACTCGAACATGCTGCTCATGCGGCCGCGCTCGAAGATCCCCGGTTCCCCCCGGTCAGGAAAGATGAACTGGGTGTCATCTCGGTCGAAGTGACCATTCTTACGGTCCCTGCTGCGATTGATGGCGATCCTGAAGACAGGGTCCGCCATGTCGAAGTCGGGAAACACGGTCTTATCGTTCGGGGCATGGGTACGAGCGGCCTCCTTCTTCCCCAGGTAGCAACCGAATATGGCTGGGATGCAGAAACATTCCTTGACCATACCTGCCAGAAAGCCGGCCTTCCCGGCCGCTGCTGGAAACACCGGAACGTGGAGGTCCTCACGTTTGAAGGACAGATCTTTTCCGAGAAACCGACCGGGGGAACCGTTTAACCCCACAACAGCACACATAAACAGACAAAACGGTGCGCCATGGCAATTGCATTCGAGAGTCTCTACAGCGATATTGCGGGACGCAGCGGGAAACTGACTGTTGGGAAAAAGACGGTCAGGACACCCGCACTCCTCCCGGTTATCAATCCTCACCTTCAGCTGGTGACCCCAAAAGAAATGCGGTCAATGGGTGTTGAAGCTATTATTACCAACGCCTACATCTTTTCCCAGAGCAAGCAGTATCGCGAGCGGGTCCTCGCGGAAGGACTGCATAAGGTGCTGGATTTTAACGGCGTAATCATGACCGATTCCGGTTCATTCCAGCTCTCGGTCTACGGTCAGGTTTCGATAACCAACACTGAAACGCTGTCGTTCCAGCGCGATATCGGGAGCGATATATGGGTACCGCTTGATATCCCGACCCACCCCTCCACTGATCGCGTCACTACCGAACAGGAACTCGCCATAACCATGCAGCGCCTGGCCGAAGCAAAGGAAGTCTTCGGTCCTGACGCTCCGATAGCCGGCCCGGTACAGGGAGGTATCTTTGAAGATCTCCGCGAACGAGCCGGCCGCGAAGTGACAGATCTGGGATTTGTGTTCTGCCCGGTCGGAGCTGTTGTGCCCCTCATGGAATCGTACCGGTACCGTGACCTTGTTCGTGTAGTGATGGCAGCAAAACGAACCCTCTCGCCATCTGCATGCATTCATCTTTTTGGTGCAGGTCACCCCTCTATGTTTGCACTCGCCACGGCAATGGGATGCGATCTTTTCGACTCGGCAGCGTACGCATTATACGCAAAGGATGGAAGGTATCTCACGGTACACGGGAGTTTCCGGATCGGCGAGCTTTCTGACCTTCCCTGTGCCTGTTCTGTCTGCCGCTCCCACACGGCAGAAGAACTTAATACTGCCCCGGACCGGGAGCGCCTGCTTGCGCTCCATAACCTCTATGTCACGCTTGCCGAGATCTCCCGCATCCGCCAGGCGATCTCTGACGGAACGCTCTGGGAACTGGTTGACGAACGCTGCCGGGGCCACCCGCAGCTCCTCTCCGGGTACCGTGAACTGCTCACCCATGCCCCGGCACTTGAACGTCGCGATCGGGCTACCAAGCGCCGGTTCTTCTACCGGGGGGATGAGAGTTGTGCCCGCACGGAAGTGGTGCGGTACCAGGAAATGCTCTCGCGACTGAGGCTCGGAGAGAACGTGCTCATAGCTTTTGACGGAGGCGAACGCGATGAATTTGACGATTCGCTCCTTTTCAAACCCCCGTTCGGGCCGTATCCCCGGGAGCTCAAGGAGACCTTCCCCATTGGCCCGTCCGAGCTTCCCGAGTGGGACGATGCCATGGTCTGCCAGGGATTCAAAGGGGTCCGGAGGCTTATCGAAACCCATCCCGGCAGCCGGTTCACACTTGCATGCAGTGCCCGCTGGGAACCGCTGGTCCGGCAGGAACTGGGCAATATCGAGGTACGGCATGACCCGGTTTAACATCAGGAAGCGTGACGGGCTTGCACGTACCGGTGTCCTCGATGCCGGTACCGGGTCGTATAAACTTCCCGCGGCCCTGGAAACAGAGACAGTCTTCCCCGCACTGGCAGAACAATACAATCTGAATATACCTCTTTCTGCACCGGCCTCCTTTGTCAGGGAATTCCTGAAAAATGCCGGTGAGGAGCCGGTATCGATCCACCCGAAGCTTGAAAACCCGGCTGCGAGCGGAGACTGCGTCATGGCAACCAACTGGCACACCGCGTTTGCCAACCCCCGCTCTTACGCGGAATGGCTGATCCAGCTCAAGGAGAAAACCCCTGCCGATACGGCCTGGTACGCTCCGGCATCGGCCCTCCCGTCGACAGTTGCCATCCTCTGTTACACCGGCTTCGATGTCTTTGATTACCGTGCTGTTGATCTGAAATCAGCCAGGGGTATTTTCTGCACCCCCGAAGGAGAATTTTCAAAGGAGATGCTCTCGCAGGGTCTCTGCACCTGCCCCGGATGCAGGGCAGGCGACCTGAAAGAGCACAACCGGGAGGCACTCCGCCAGGAAATTGCGCTGGTAACGAAATTCATCGAGCAGGCACAGCTGCGGGACCTTGTCGAGTCCCGGTGCCGGATGGATGCAGCGCAGGTTGCGATTCTACGCCACCTGGACCACCAGTATGTCTTCATGGAGCGGCAGCAGCCGATAGCACGTGGGGGAGTTATGCGGGCAAATTCCGGGGAATCGATGCAGCGTTCTGAGGTGCAGAGGTTTGCCGAACGGGTAGTCACCCGCTATATCCCGCCCAAAACCGATGTAGCCGTTCTCCTCCCCTGCTCGGCACGGAAACCATATTCGCTCTCCCAGAGCCATAGGAGATTCCAGCAGGCTGTCAGCGGGAGAGCCCACGAGCTGATCGTCACGTCCCCGCTTGGGCTCGTGCCCCGGGAACTCGAGACCGTGTACCCGGCCGGCCATTACGATGTCCCGGTCACCGGCTACTGGGATGCTGAGGAATGTGCGATCATTGCTGAAATCCTTACAAGGTATTTCCAGAAGAACCAGTACCGCCGGGTTATTGCTCACCTGGAAGGCGGTGCCCTCAAAGTGGCGAAGATGGCAGCTCTTGCGTGCGGTATAACTATGGAATGTTCCTGCGAGGAGAACCCGACAAGCGATGCTGCGCTCAACCGGCTCGACGCAGCGCTTGCCGGGGAACGCCGGATAAAAGATGACCGGCTCCATGGCATGATCTCGTACCAGTTCGGGTGCGATGTGGATACCAAAGGGACAACCCTCCGTGGCCATTTCCCTGAGATCTTCTACAGCAGGAACAATGTCCAGGTTTTCTCTATCGATACTGCTGGCGGTCTGTTACGGCCAACGCATGACGGCTGGAATATGATACCCTCGGGTTACCGTGTGTATATAGATGATTTTATTCCTGAAGGGGATGTCCTCATCCCTGGCGTCTCTTCCGCTGACCCTGGCATCCGCGATGGAGATGAAGTGCTGGTTGTCGGTAAGCGTGCGCTTGCCACCGGAAAGGCAGCCCTTCCGTCTGAAGATATGTCCCGGTCAAAACGCGGGGTTGGCGTCCGGGTGCGTAAGATAAAGAAGCTATAGGTTCTACCAGTACGATACATTGCAAATCGTTTCTGGAGTTGAAAATCTTGTGCTGTATCGAAAATAACGAACCGGCGGGGTGGGAATTATGAGCAGCCCTGCAAATGCGACCAGTTCACAAACGGTACCGGTAGTAATCGCTGTCCCCAGGGAACTTATCCCGGGGGAACAGCGCGTTGCGATGGTACCCGAGATCGTGCAAAAACTCACGAAATCCGGCTACGAGATCCGGGTCGAACATGATGCCGGGAAGGGAGCTTTCTATCCCGATGAACTTTTTATTGCAGCCGGAGCAAAGATTGCACCCGGCCCGGCCGGACTGCTCGAAGGCGCCCGGATCGTGCTGCGGGTACAGCCCCCCACGGTTGCGGATGTTGACCAGCTTGCCGAGGGTACCATTGTTATCGGGTTCATGAACGCGACAAACAACCTTGCAGCCATTGCCCGGATGCGGGACCGGAAGATAACCGCCTTTGCCCTGGAGCTTGTCCCGCGGATTACCCGCGCCCAGAGCATGGATGCGCTCAGTTCCCAGGCAATGGCCGGGGGATATGTTGCCGCAATTATGGGTGCAGAGAACTGCCCGAAGTTCCTCCCCATGCTGACAACTGCTGCCGGTACTATACGGCCTGCAACGGTGCTCATTCTCGGTGCCGGCGTTGCCGGCCTGATGGCGATTGCCACGGCAAAACGCCTCGGCGCCCTTGTAGAAGCCTATGATGTCCGGCGCGCTGCCGGAGAGCAGGTCCGCAGTCTCGGCGCCAAGTTCCTCGAGCTCGAGATCAATGCCGAAGGACAGGGCGGTTATGCCCGCGAGCTCACTCCGGAAGAGAAAGAGAAGGAACAGCAGATGGTATCCGCTGCGGTTGCTAAGGCCGATATCGTCATTACGACCGCCGCCATTCCCGGCCGGAAAGCTCCAGTTCTCATTACCAGAGAGACTGTAGCAATGATGAAGCCGGGTGCAGTCATCATCGATATGGCTGCAGAATCCGGCGGCAACTGTGAAATGACCCAGGCTGGAAAGACTATCCGCGAACACGGCGTCCTCATCATAGGTCCGCAGAACCTCCCGGCCCGGGTGCCGTTCCACACGAGTCAGATGTACGCAAAAAACCTCCAGTCATTCCTCTCGCTCCTTGTGGACAAAAACGGGGCGGTCACAAGCGATTTCTCTGATGAGATCCTTGTTGCAAGCCTCCTTGTCCATGCAGGAGAAGTGCGGCACAAACAAACGCTCGATCTTATGAGCGGAGTAAGATCATGACCGACATAGACACTCTCTGGACAGCGGTATATATTGCAATGCTCGCTGCGTTTACCGGCTATGTAGTAATCAGCCGGGTCCCTGCAATCCTCCACACGCCGCTGATGAGCGGCTCGAACTTTATCCATGGCATCGTCCTTGTCGGAGCAATGGTTGCGCTTGGCCTTGCAACAACACCGGTCGAACAGGTCATAGGCTTTATCGCTGTAGTTCTCGGCGCCGCTAACGTGACTGGCGGTTACGTTGTCACGGAACGGATCCTCCAGATGTTTGATCGTAGCGGCAAAAAGCCCGGAAAGGGGGCCTGAAGATGTTTGACCTCTCGTGGCTGATAGCACCGGTTTACATCGTGACGATCTTCTTCTTCATCATAGGCATGCAGCGAATGAGCCACCCGCTCACGGCCCGGAGCGGTATTGTCTGGGCAGGCGCCGCAATGATGATTGCAACGCTTGTCACGTTCTTCACTCCCAACCTCACGAACATTGCCCTTATCGCCATCGCGATCGTTATTGGCGGGGGATTCGGTTATATTGCGGCAAAACGCGTTGCAATGACTGACATGCCCCAGATGATAGCGCTCTACAATGGTATGGGTGGCGGCGCGGCAGCCGGGATCTCGGCAGTTGCGCTTCTCGGTACAACTACTACTGCAACCGGATCCCTCGCGGTTGTCGGCGGTCTCATCGGGGCAGTTTCGTTCACGGGCAGTATCATCGCGTTTTTAAAACTCCAGGGCTGGATGCGGCCGCGCCCGATCACGTTCCCGGGTCAGCAGATCATCAACCTGGCAGTCCTTCTCCTCGCAATCATCTCCGGCGTGCTCGTTATCCTACAACCCGCCTGGCTCCCGCTCTCCGTTGCCATGTACCTCCCGCTCTTCTTTGTCCTCTCGCTCGGGTTCGGTCTCCTGATGACTCTCCCGATCGGCGGGGCGGACATGCCTGTTGTAATCTCGATGTACAACGCATTCACCGGAATTGCCGTAGCTCTTGACGGGTTCTCGTTTGCCACACCCAATTACGCGATGGTTGTTGCCGGTATCATTGTCGGTGCTGCAGGTTCGCTGCTCACGCTCAATATGGCACGCGCAATGAACCGTTCGCTCTCGAATGTCTTCTTCGGGGCATTTGGTGCAATGGAAGAGAAAGGGCTGGAGATCAAAGGCAGTATGAAGTCGATCGAGCCCGATGATGTCGCCGTTATGCTAACCTACGCGGACAAGGTTATAATCGCACCCGGCTATGGCATGGCAGTTGCCCAGGCCCAGCAGAAGGTCAAGGAGCTGACCGACCTGCTCGACAGCAAGAACGTTCAGGTAAAATTTGCAATCCACCCGGTTGCAGGCCGGATGCCAGGACACATGAATGTCCTTCTTGCAGAGGCAGGGGTCAGTTACGACCATCTCTTTGACCGGGATGAAATAAACCCGGAGTTCCCGAGCACAGATGTTGTTCTTGTTATCGGTGCCAACGATGTCGTGAACCCGGCGGCGCACCGTCGGGGCAGTCCGCTTTTCGGTATGCCCATCCTTGATGTCGAGCAGGCAAAGAACGTTATTGTCCTTAAGCGGGGACAGGGTAGAGGTTTTGCCGGAATCGAGAATGACCTGTTCTACCGGGATAACACGCGGATGCTCTACGGTGACGCACAGGAGACTGTCGGCAAGCTCGTGCAGGCTGTTAAAAAGTTCTAAGAATACATCCGTATGACTTGTGGTACTGACTCCCACAAGCCTCCGGTTATCCAATATCTGTATGGAGCTTCATACTGGCAGGATATTACCAGAAAGATACATATTAAACAGCCCGCTCATATTTTCAGGCTGCACACGATCTGTATCCTTTTTCACTCATTAATTTTACAAAAATATTTCTCTTATGTTCCTTCATTTCTGGTAATATATTACCGGACTTGAAGAATTGAGAAGCAAAAAAAAGAATAACGGAAAATTACAATCTGATTAGTATGCCGTTCTGTTCATCGTGTGGTGCGGAGATTATTCCGGGAAACAGGTACTGCACCGAGTGCGGTGCTGCTGTGGAAAGTTCCCCTGTATCCGTAACACCGGTTCCACCGGTAAGCCCCGGCCCCCCGCCTGTGCTTCCTGCGAAGATTCGGGGTAATAAGGTAATGTTCATCATAATCGGGATTGCAGTTATCTGCATCATCCTTGCTGGAGTATTCTTTTCCGGTATGGTTCTCACCAAACCCCGTATATCATCGTCATCTGGAGCCATGCAGAATGTATCGGTCACCCCGACTGGATATGCGATCGTATCCACACTTGGTCCGGATACTGCAATAACCCCGGGAGTTACGCCAACATCAAAAATTGAGGACAGCGCCCGGTTCGGAAGCGATTACGAGCGGGTTTATTCGATCAGTAAAAAATTCTCGTTCGGGCAAAAGGAACTATTCAGCCAGAATGTGACGACCCCCCCGCTGTATATTAAATTCGATCTTACCCCGGTCAAAATCAACCGTCATATTCTGGTGGGCATAGGAACGCATCAGGAACATATGGAAAATGTTACGGAGAACAGTCCGAATGCCTGGTTCGAAGTAAAAGTATTCAATATAATTGATGAGAGTCTTGCCTACGATGAGGGATTTGGAAACGATTTCAGCGATATGACAAACCAGGAGTTCATGGTGCGGCAACCGGGCAAATACCGGATAGAGATGTCGGGTCATGAAGTATTCGCCAATGTGACGATATTAACCGGAATACAATAATTTTCATTGCGGCATACTACCTGTTTTACCTCCCCTTAATACCGGAATTTCCATTATTTTAACCCCATGTTTTAATTGATTGGAATTCCTAGTACTAGAGATACCATAGAATGGAGTAGTAAATCATGAATTTTGGAAGTCTTGGTGGAATGGGTGGGGCTGTTTCAAGTTACCTTGGAACCCCGGAAGGGCAGGAAGCTGCAAAACAATTCCTTGCATCGCCTGAAGGAATCAACCTCTTGAAAACATTTGCTGCGAGCCCTGAGGGACAAAAAGCGCTCCTGAGCGTTGTTCCCACGCTGCTGAACGTGATCAATCTTCCCCCGGGAGTCAAAGAAATGATTCTCGCAGGACTCCCGAAATAAAAAAAACGATTCATCTTTTTTCCTGGTTCTATATTTTTCATAAAAACCGGTGATCTTATATGGTTATCGGATAGAATGAATGGTAATGCAGGGGGTTATATCATAGAAGATACCATCCCGATTCCTGATGGGCAGGTTGTGCGAAAAAAACTCCACTTTTTCTGGATAGCCGACTGTTCCGATTCCATGCGGGGAAAGAAGATTGCTACCTTGAACCAGGCAATCCGGGAAGCAGTCCCTGAGGTCCAGAAGGCAGTAGCCTCGTACCCGCAGGTTGAGATCCAGATGAGAGCCATCAAATTCTCCGATGATGCATCCTGGCACATTGGTCCGGACCCGGTGCCTCTCGAACAATTTGTCTGGCCCGAACTTGAAACATCGGGACTTACTGCCACGGCAAAAGCCCTCCGACTTCTGGAAAAAGAACTCTCCATTGAGCGCATGCCGCGGCGGGGACTCCCCCCGGTCTGCATCCTTGTATCTGACGGTTTCTGTACCGACCCCCGGGAAGAATACGATGCAGCGATTGCCGATCTTGCCAAAATCCCCTGGGGGGTCAAGGCCGTCCGTATCGCGATTGCCATCGGGGATGAATCTGATTATAACGAGACCGAACTGCTCAAATTTGTCAACCAGGACCAGATCGGTCTTTTAAAAGCCCATTCACCGGAAGAACTGGTCTCGTATATCAAGTGGGCTTCAGTATCAGCTTCTGTTGCCTCATCACGGGGCCGCAGCCGGGGTACCGGTGCAACGGAAGATACTTCCAATGTAATAATCGACTCACCGCCTCCTCTGATCACCTCGAATACCGATTTATTCTAAGGCCCTGATATGCAGCCTACCCGGGATTTCCAGTGTACCAGCGATGCAAGTCTTGGCTGGGCATTCGGGTGCAGTCGCACCGGTGCCTCTCATATCAGTTCCGGCCGTCCCTGCGAAGATGCGTTTGCCCTCTTCTCCGGCTCGTCCGGGGCCAAACCCTGTATTGCGGTTGCGGTTGCTGACGGGCATGGAGATCCCCGGCATGACCTGAGCAGGACTGGTTCTGCCCTTGCGGTCCAGGCCGCGATCGACGAACTGATTGTTTTTCAGCGCTTACACCTCCATGATGTTCCAAACCTGTCGATCCGGGCCGAGTTCAAGGCAGATTTTCCGCGCCGGACCAGCCGACGGTGGCGTGAAGCGGTAAACGAAGAACCCCTGCGGAACGAAAATGGCTATCTTCCCTCAGGCAGTTCCGGAAATGCTGAATACAGCCGGTATGGCTCTACGCTTATAGCCGCCATGGTTGTTGCTGACATGATCCTCATCAGCCAGATCGGTGATGGCGACGTTGTCCTTGTCCGTCCTGACGGGACAATTGAGACCCCTATACCTGCTGACCCGTCCCTTGTCGGGAAAGAAACGCATTCCATCTCTTCGAGGGATGCCCATCTTCTCTGGCGCACGGCAACCCTGGACCGGGGCCCGGGCGGGGTACTCATTATTGCAACCGATGGTGTTTCGGACTCATTCGATGGATCGGAAGGTGAGGAATTCATCAGGTTCATCAGGAGCCTCGTTGCCCGGATCAATGAATTCGGTATGGAGAGTGTTGCAGGTTCCATGAAAAGCTGGCTTGACCGGTACTCTGCCCTTGCAAGCGGGGATGATATGACGCTTGTCTTTGTCTGTGTCAACGAAGTAGAGGAAGAAAGAGAAAGCGCTGCCCCGCAAACCCCCGGCAACCACGAAGCAGGATCGGTGGAATGGTAATGCCCCTTGCCATAGGTCAGCGTGTAAACGCCGAACTCTCCGGTATCGAATTGCAGGTAATCAGGAAACTGGGGGAGGGAACCCAGGGTGAGGTGTACCTTGTCGAAGGCCCCCAGGAGTACCAGGCAGTGAAATGGTACAAGCCCGAACAGGCGACCGTAGAACAGAAAGCTGCTGTTCTCTATCTTGTCCGGACCGGACCGCCGTTCGGTGCCGGGGGGAAGCGGTTCATCTGGCCACTCGATCTTGTCACTTCACCATCATCCCGACAGTTCGGGTACCTCATGTCCCGGATAGATACGCTCCGGTATGCCGAACTTGGCGAAGTATGGGCACATCTCAAGCCGGTGCCGAACTTCTCTGCCCTGTGCGAGATCTCGTACCAGCTGGCAAACAGCTACCGCTCGTTGCACCTGTCCGGGCACTGTTACCGGGACATATCTGCCGGAAACCTGATGTTCGATCCCAGGAACGGCGATATTCTGATCTGCGACAATGACAACGTGGGCGTCAACCGGCAATCACGCTGCCAGGTCTGGGGCACGATGGAGTACATGGCTCCCGAGATCATCCGGGGAGAGGCAGATCCGTCCACCCAGACAGACCTCCATTCTCTGGCAGTCCTCCTCTTCTACCTCTGGGTCTGGCATCATCCATTCCATGGAGATATGGAGTACCGCTTTCACTGTTGGGACATTCCTGCAAAAAAGAAGGTCTATGGCGAGACACCGGTCTTTGTCTTTGATCCGGATGATCATTCCAACCGTCTCCCCCCCGACCCGGATTACGCAATTGCACGGGAACGCTGGGATTACTGTCCGGAGGATCTTAAATGTGCATTTAACCGGGCTTTCACGGAGGGCTTAAAAGATCCGGACCGACGCGTTACAGAAGGCGAATGGCAGAATCTTTTTGCCGGTATCAAGGACAGGATTATCCTCTGCCCCCGATGCAAAGCCGAGAACATTGCATACCTTGACCGGGGATGTGAATGCTGGCACTGCCATAACCGGATATCCCCCCCGCCGACCCTTATCATCCGGCGCCCGGCCGGGGAGACACAGATCGCCCTTGGCCTTGGCAGTACGATTCTCCGGAGGCACATTACCACCACTCCTGCCCAGGACGATGGATCTGCCCGTGTAGGGATAATCGTGCCGCACCCCACGATCCCGGGCGCCGCCGGCATCCGAAACCAGACAACCACCTCATGGCAGGCAGTTTATCCGGATGGCACCGGTACTGATGTTCCCCCCGGAAAAGCAGTACCCCTGAATCCGGGCGTGGTTATTATGATAGAAGGAATTCCTATGACAATTACCGCACCAAAGAACGGTGAGACCGTATGAAAGATCTGCCACGAATCATCCTCAAAGACATGGTCCGGCGCTATGGCGAATCCCTTGTGCATGACCCGTTCCGTTGCGAGGCCCTGCTCCGGGATACCTGCGGCTCCTGCGGTCGGGAAATCTTTGTTCTTGTCAGTGCCGTGCGCCAGCATGTTCCCATTGATCTTCTCGCCCCACGCCACAATTTTCCCCTTTCCCTGATGAAAGGATTCATGATCAAGCGTCTCCAGGACGAGATGGGGCTCTCTGATGAATCCGCCCGCTGGGCTGTTGAAACCTGGGCAGAGGCACTCGGTCTTTCTGAGAATACTGACAAAGAAGATCTTACTTCCGGTGCAACTCCCGTAAACAGAGTTTCTGGAGAAACCTCAGGCACACATCCGCCCCCGGATCCGGCCCGGCGGCAGCAGTGGGCAACGAAACTGGATGACGGGGTAATTGACACACGGCTCAGAACAGTTGAGGAACTTGCAAAAGCCGGGGACCGGGAAAGTATCCGGCTCCTCATCAGTGCACTCGAGAATGATCGCTGGAGAGTACGGAGTGCCGCATATGATGCCCTGGTATCTCTTTCCGGTACCGCGGTACCGTTACTTCTTGAAGCCCTGGCCGATTCGCATGACGGGCTGGTTTCGCGGGTGATTCTCATCCTTGCTGCGATCCAGGATCATGATGCCACCGAACCGCTTACCGCACTTCTTGGGCGGGAGCGCTCCCTCGATCTCAGGATAATCTTCGCACTGGGGGAGATTGGTGATGACCGGGCAACATCCCCGCTCTCGAAATACCTTGTTTCGCCGGATCCAGACATCAGCCTTGCCGTGGCAGGTGCCCTGAAGAAGATCTCCGGAACGTAATCCGGTTTGAGATTTTTTTCCGGGAGACCGGCATGAACCTGTCATTTCCCAACCGTACGGATAAAAAGATAACTTTCTGGAATTCATCCGCCGGACTGCGAATCAATCATCGAAAACGCGAGCGTCCGGCCAAATACTTTCTCGAAAGCCTTTCGCTCGTTCTCGATCCCCCAGATCTCGAGCTGACAGTCGCCGCGTGCAACAATCTCGAGATGAACCGTTTCTCTCTCAACTCTCACAAACCGGACATGCTGGATAAGGGCGGCATGGCTCCGGTCAAGGCTCTCGCCAAGCCGGATGAACGTTGCAAGCATCCGGAGCATATCGCGTTCCCGGGAATCGAATCCGGCAATTTCGGGATCTTTCTTCTTTGGCGCCTTCTTCCGGTGGAACCGGGCCAGGTTTGCCATGAATGTCACTTCCTGCTGGTTAAAGCCGAGTAATTCTGAGTTCCGGATTATGTAATAGGAATGAGCGTGGTGATTCGTGTAGGAGATGAACGACCCGATATCGTGGAGGAATGTTGCATACTCCAGCAGTTCCCGGGTCTGGTCGCCGAACTGGTGGATGCCAAGGTGTTTTGCTGAATCGAACATCTCGAGGACAAGGCTCGTCACCGTGCGGGCATGGCTCTCATTAATACCGCAGGATCGACCGAGCTGGAGGACGCTGCGCTGTCGCGACGAGAGTTCGCCAAGCAGGGGGAATGAATCCATCCGGGAGAGGTAGTCTGCAAGAAGACCGTCCTGGAGCCCGCGACTGGTGACCGAGATACGGTCAAGCGAAAGCTCCTTCATGAAGGTATCGAGAACTGCAGATCCGGCAATGATGATATCGGCCCGTTCAGGATTGATCCCGGGAACTTTTTTGCGCTGTTCGAGCGGAAGGGATGAGAGCAGTTCGATGACTTTTTTTAAGTCCTTGTAGCTCAGGGTCAGATCCGATGCCGGGGCTGAAGGATGGAGGGCTTTATGCGCTATTTCGGCCAGGTTGAGAATTGTACCAGAGCTGCCAATCGCACAATCGATAGCATGCGCCTTTATCCGGGGAAGGGAATGTATGATCGCGTTTTTGATGTGCTGCTGGACTTTCCGGTATCGGTCGGAAGATACCGGACCGGTTTCATCCGGGGGGAAATACTGGTTGGCAAGTCGTATTGCGCCGAGCCTGAAACTGTCCAGGTACAAATAATCCCTGGCATTTCCGACAGCGATCTCGGTACTTCCCCCGCCGATATCGATAAAAAATCCCATCTGCGTGCCAAGATGTGTCCCGCTGGCCACGCCAAGATAAATAAGGCGGGCCTCCTCCCGCCCGGAGATCACCCGGATATCGAGACCGGCTTCGTGCCGGATCCTCTGGAGGAGTTCGTTCTGGTTGGAAGCTTCGCGGGCAGCGGACGTGGCGACGGCAACGAATTCTTCGGAATTGAATGTCCGGGCAAGATCCGTGAATTTTTTACAGACAACAACTGCCCGCTCCATTGCCTCAGGCGTTATCTCATCCTCTTCAAACTCGCCGTCTCCCAGCCGGACCTGCTGCTTCTGCCGGCTAAGGATGGTATATGAGTGATTGGGGTTGAGGCGTACAACGAGCAGTCGTATCGAGTTGGTTCCCATGTCGATAAACGAGACAACCCTGCCTTCAGGTGCGATAGTTCCGGGATTCAACGGATCACCAGTTCACGGGAAAATGCCCGGCTGAAGAGATCGGATTTTATCCGGGCATGCTCTTTTTCGACCGCAATATCTGCAGCAGATATTGCATCGACAACAACCTGGTCTGTTCCAATCACCGCGTGGACTTCCTGTACGGAGCCCGTCCGGGAATAATCAAAACCATCGGCAACCCGGAGAATTGCCGCAAGGGAGAGGGCGGTTCTCTGCTGCTTTTCAGACAGGATCCGGTAATACTCTTCCAGTTCCGGATTTGAGCGGCCCCGGTGGGAAATAATGGCAAGGCAGATGATCGCACGCTCAGGAATGTCGAGAGGCAGAGTTTCTGCGGCAAAGATCATTTTTGCTCCCTGTCGGTTGTGTCTTCTCTGTCCGGCGGTCCAGCCGATATCGTGAAGCATACCTGCACATTCCAGGAGGAAGCGCTCCTCCGGGTCCATCTGGTGCAGTGGCTGGAGACTGTCAAAAAGCATGAGTGCAAGTCGTGTCACATTGGAGCTGTGAGGAATGCCTTCAGGGTATACCGATGCAAGGAGGGTAACGGCAGCCCGGACATCCGGCTGCCGGAGAGGGGTTTTCGGGTGGAACGGTTTCTTTCTTGCAACGAGAAGCGTTGTTTTAAGTTCATCCCATAACCCTGCCTTTTTCTGGGATTCCCAGAACCGTGTGAACCGGTAGAACAAGAGAGACCGCTCTTTCTCCCGGATCCGGAGAAGGATCTTGAGGCTTGCGAGGGTTTTTGTATCAGGTCGTTTTTCTTCGTTCTCAGATCTGAGGCGGCTGCGTTCATGGAGAAGGATACGGACGATAGTATCTATCCATACATCGCAGTCATGGATATCGCCTAATATTTCCTGGATCTTTTTGACGCGGGAAAGCGGTTTGTTCAGGCCGAGACGGTAAACCGGACCAAATAATTCCATGGTGTACCGGAGTTTTTTTGCCGCAATGCGGGTTGCATGGTGCTCGGCAACAGCCTCAGGATGGTTCACCCAGGTTTCGTATGACAGAAGTGTCCTGAGCCGCGAATCGATCCTGATCGCAGAAACCGGGGATATGCCATACATGAGGGCTTTTGACGGGCATTGACTCTGGCTGCTCCGGGCAGCGGCAAAGAATGTCCTCATTTCCGGAACAATCCGGCTCTTCTGCAGCGCATCGAGAGCCGAGACAACACGGGACTGGAGTCCCGAACGTTTTTTCCGGAGTTCCGCGAGGAGGTACTGCAGGGCCGGGCCTTCCGGAGATTCCGTGTTGCCGGCATCAGGGTGCTTTTCTTTCCAGATACTGTTACTCTTTTTGATCTGTTTCTGCAGGTACGCAATCTGCACATCGGCATCACGCGCCTCGCCAAGTGCCCGGGTAATATTTGCGATCTCCTGCATCCACCGCTGGTACTGTTTTTTCGGGAAACATTCCCGGAAAAGCGGTAGTGCAGCTCGTAACCTGCGGGATGCAACCCGCATGCGGTGGATATATTCGATATCTTTTGCTTCCCGGACCCCGTTCATCTCTTTTTCGAATGCCTCAAGGCGGGGCGGGAGCTGCTGCATCCCGAACCACCTCATGGCGGTATTGGGCAGGGCCCCGTCAGGAAGAGCGATCATACCAGGTACCGCGGTGCTCCGTCAGCCATGACTGGGCATTTTTCAGTTCTTCATCCGGTGACCGGCGGGTGCGGACATACGTCCCGTCAGCCTGCATCAGGCGTTTCTTGACATTATCCCCAAGCTGGACAGGAAGGATGATCGAGATGATTGTGGCCCGGATTTTTTCATTCTGCACGGGGAAGAGAATCTCCACGCGTTTGTCGAGATTGCGGGGCATCAGATCGGCACTACCGAGATATACTTCTTCCTCACCGTTGTTGCGGAAATAATAGATCCGGGCGTGTTCGAGGAACCGGCCGACAATGGCACTGACGGTAATATTTTCGCTCACCCCGGGAATTCCCGGCCGCAGGCAGCAGATACCCCGTACCTGGAGATCGACTTTTACACCAGCCCGTGAGGCGCGGTACAGGGCCGTGATGCAGTCCTTGTCAACAAGTGCATTCATCTTGAAGATCAGATGACCCCCGCCATGCTGGCGGTGGTGATTTATCTCGCGTTCGATCTTCGCGAGAATGGATTTGCGCAGTGTAACCGGTGCAACCAGCAGTTTTTTGTACTGCTCGATACGGGCGTATCCTGTCAGGAAATTGAAGAGGTTTGCAATATCCTCGCCGATCTCCCTGTCGCACGTGAACATCCCGAAATCGGTATAAATCCTGCTGGTCGTTGCATTGTAGTTGCCGGTGCCAAGGTGCATGTACCGGCGGATGCCGTCTTTCTCTCTCCGGACCACCATACAGAGCTTGGCATGGACCTTGAGCCCTACGACTCCGTACACCACATGAACACCCTGGGCTTCAAGAGCCCGGGCCCAACCGATATTATTCTCTTCGTCAAACCGTGCTTTCAGCTCGATAAGGGCTGCTACTGCTTTCCCGTTATCGCGGGCTTCCATAAGCGCATTGACAATCGGGGAGTTGGAGCCTACGCGGTAGAGGGTGATCTTGATTGCAAGGACATCCGGGTCATGGGCAGCCTGGCGAATGAAATTCACCACGGGAGAGAAACTGTCATAAGGCTGGTAGATGAGGACATCGTGATTGCGGATCGTGGCAAAGATATCCTTGCCTTCCGTAAGTTCCGGGGGAGTCGATGGGAGGTACGGGGGATCCTTGAGGTCCGGGCAATCAAGCGACATGAGCTCCATGAGATCCGCCATACCGATCGGGTGCCCCATGCGGTAGATCATGGACGAATTCGCCCCGAGCTTCTTCTCAAGAATATGGCAGATGCCTGACGGCATGGAGGATTCCACTTCGATCCGGACCGGGTTTCCTCTCGCACGCTGTTCCATGATCTCTTCTACGGTCGTGAGCAGGTCAGATGCTTCATCCACTTCAATCTCAAGGTCAGCATCACGGGTGATCCTGAACGGGAATGAAGAGACCACTTCAAGTCCGGGGAAGAGGAGATCGAGGTGTGCTGCTATGATCTCTTCGAGATAAATATAATGGGACGGGGCGCAGGAGTCCCGGCAGGAACCCTCCGGTTCCGGGATGCGGACAAGCCTGGAGAAGAGGTTGGTCGGAACTTTAACCCGGGCAAAAAAATCTTTCTTTGACGGATCCCTGATGATAATGGCAAGGTTGAGGGAGAGGTTGGAGATGAAGGGAAACGGGTGGGAGCTGTCAAATGCCAGCGGGGTGAGGGTGGGGAAAACCTCGGAGGTAAAGAACCTGTGCATAATTTCTTTCTGTTCTTTACTGAGCGTGGCATAGGAATGGATAACAATTCCCGATGTAGCAAGTTTTGGCAGGATTTCGTTATGCCAACAGTCGTACTGGGCACGGAGTTCCGGAAGAAGTGCCTGCTGGATAGCATCAATCTGCTGGGATGGTGTCATACCATCCGGGGGTGCCTTGAGCACCCCTTTCTTGAGCTGGCGCTGAAGACCCGATACACGGACCATGAAAAATTCATCAAGGTTGTTGGCAAAGATTGCAAGGAATTTTACCCGTTCCAGAAGCGGGTGACTTTTATCGAGCGCCTCATCAAGAACATGCCGGTTAAACCTGATCCAGCTCAGTTCCCGGTTGATGAAGAGCGAGGGATTATCCGAAAGAGATTGTTCAGTTACAATGATTGCGTCCGGTGATGTTGAGGAATCCATGAAAAAACCCTGGTTTATTCAGTATTAGTGATAGATGTCCGATAGCAATATAATTCTTGTTAACCGTCATGAGTATTTTTTACACCGACCGCATGGTGCAGGGCAGGAAATCCGGGCCCGTGAGATCCGGAATAGTTCACTTAACCGTTGAAATTATGGAACCGGTAACAATTGTCGATAAACTCCTGTTTCTGGTGCTTGTTCGGGTTGGTTGGCGGCCGTAGGTATCCGATCTCCGGAGTCTGCTGTGCCGGGCAGTACGGGCAGAGGGCAGCATCGACATCATTGGCTTTTTCGCGAACAGGGCAATAATAGACTCCTTTTGTCAAATCCACTTTTCCCCCACCCGGGAACGGTGTTCCTGCCGGATGGCCGGGTTCATCCAGTACAAGCATGCAGTACCCGGAAAGCAGGTATTTCAGGAACCGGATATAAGGAGCATCGTACCCGGCATCCCCATGGCATTGATCTGCCACCATGGTCCAGTAGGATTGCCGATTTTCCGGAACCGGCTCATTCATGGTACGGAACGTTCCCTGCTGACTGGCAAGACGTATCCGCTGGTATGTCCCAAGCAGGTGCTCGCTTATCTTTTTTGTCAGCTGGTCGCGGTACTCGGGAGTCAGATCCTGCACCTTTGTCTCAAAGTTCCGCTTCATCCGCTGGATATCGGACGGGGAATATGCAAGGACCAGCCGGGCGATCTGCTCCCCCAGTTCGCCACGTGAAACAGCCTCCTGCAGATGCCTGCACTGTGCAGTAATGGTCTCACTTGTTGCCGGCCTGCTGAACAATCCCATGGGTAGTGCTCCTTATTGCTGCCGGATACTTGGGAGTGAGAAAATATAGGCTCTCCGGTCGGGGAAAAACTAATTGTGAAAAAAATGGCTTCCCTGAACTATCGCGGCTGTGTCAATGTATCTGATGGTTGCTGGCGACTATAGTAATACGATATCACCTGGTAGAAATCTCAGATTATTTCCCTTCAGGGATTTCTCCTGCATGGCCGGCTTTACAGGTTTCATATAGCACTTCGCACTGCACAACCATTGACCGATTTCCTTTGACCCGGTTATACCTGAAGATACCATGACATGCTTGGCTTGATGAACTATATGGCAGGGCTTTGTAACACGAAAAGATCCCATTCTCAGGAGCCGTAATCATTGATTACTGCGGCAGGTCGACTGCAAAGTAATGCACACCGCCAGCAAAAGTCCCGGATTGTCTTCTGTTTTACGGGCACCTGGTGCCAATGTGGTGCAGCAATGGTTTTTATATGCACCAGTCCTATGATTATTCATGGTGATTTGCCATGAGTGAGTGTTTTATTTGTCAATAACCTGCGTTTTTTAGATACAACATTACGGGACGGGGAACAGACTCCCGGTGTCTCGCTGAATCCTGAACAGAAACTGGAAATTGCAACAAGGCTCGCGGACATTGGTATCGATGTCATCGAAGCTGGTTCTGCTGCAGCATCTGACGGGGAGCGTAACGCAATCCGGCTGATCGCGGAAGCGGGTCTTGCACCGGAAATCTGCACGTTTGCCCGTGCCCTCCATGTTGATATTGATTTTGCTGCCGATTGCGGTGCAGACTCAATCCATCTCGTTGTCCCGGTCAGCGACCTGCATATCGCAAAAAAGATGCGGAAAACCCGTGACGAAGTAGCTGCAATGGCAATGGATGCCGTGGAGTACGCGAAAGACCGCGGGCTTATCGTGGAGCTCTCCGGAGAGGACGCATCACGGGCTGACCAGCAGTTCCTCCGCTCGCTTTTTGTAAACGGCGTGGAACACGGGGCTGACCGTCTCTGCTTCTGTGATACGGTAGGGGTGCTGACTCCGGAGAAAACAGCGGAGTTCATCCCGCCTCTTGCAAAGATCGCCCCGCTCTCCATCCACTGCCACGATGATCTCGGATTTGCCCTGACAAACACGATGGCTGCCCTGAAAGCCGGGGCCTCCTGTGCTCATGTAACGGTAAACGGACTCGGGGAGCGGGCAGGCAATACGCCGTTTGAGGAAGTAGTGATGGTACTCGAAGTGCTGTATGGCTATCCAACACGGATTCGCAAGGAGCTCATTTATCCCTTGTCCAGCCTGGTTTCCCGGCATACCGGCGTCCCGCTTGCCGTAAACAAGGCAATTGTGGGTGAGATGGCGTTTACCCACGAGAGCGGCATCCACGCACACGGGGTTATCCGCGAGCCATCCACGTATGAGTCAGTGAAACCCGAAATGGTAGGCCGCAAGCGTCGGATCGTGCTCGGCAAGCATTCCGGTACGGCATCCGTTGAGGCAGCCCTGCAGGAGATGAACTACAAGGCTGAGGAACCCCAGGTAAAAGAGATCGTCAAACGGATCAAGCAGCTGGGGGATGGCGGCAAACGGGTAACAGATGCCGATCTGATGGCCGTGGCCGACGCAGTTCTTGCGATTGAGTGCAAACCGGTCATCAAGATGCGGCAGTTCACTGCCACCTCAGGTAGTCACATGATCCCGACTGCGTCGGTCACGCTGGTCGTGAACGGACAGGAGATGACCGGAGCAGCAACCGGGGACGGGCCGGTGGATGCGGCCATGCAGGTCCTGCGCAAGTGCGTCAGCGATGTTGCAGACATCCGTCTCGAAGAATATCACGTAGACGCAATTCAGGGTGGCACGGATGCCCTGGTCGAAGTGACAGTAAGATTAAGTAAAGACGGGAAGATAATTACTTCACGCGGCGCCCGCACCGACATCATTATGGCAAGTGTCGAGGCGATGATCGCCGGCATGAACAGACTACTGAGGGACAAGACATGAAAACCGGGGCAAAAATCCTTGTCGAATCACTCCAGCGCGAAGGAGTCGAGACCATCTTCGGCTATCCTGGCGGAGTGGTGCTGCCAATCTATGATGAACTTTACAACTCGTCATTGCAGCATATCCTTGTACGGCACGAACAGGCTGCAGCGCATGCCGCGGACGGGTATGCAAGAGCAAGCGGTCGTGTAGGTGTATGCCTCGCCACATCCGGCCCCGGTGCATGTAACCTCGTTACCGGCATCGCTACGGCCTACATGGACTCGGTTCCCATAGTAGCGCTGACCGGTCAGGTACCGACAAACCTGCTGGGAAACGATGCTTTCCAGGAGTCGGACATCACCGGCATCACGATGCCGATAACCAAGCACAACTACCTGGTGAAAAGTGCAGGGGACCTCAGCAAGGTAGTCCAGGAAGCGTTCTATATTGCCGGTACCGGACGACAAGGGCCGGTCCTGATCGACATCCCAAAGGATGTCAGTACCGGCCTGTCCGAGGATGTGAAACTGCCGGAAAAAGTCACGCTCCGGGGTTATAATCCCACGTACAAAGGGCATAAGCGCCAGATAGAGAAAGCGCTCGAACTGCTTGGGAATGCCGAGCGCCCGCTCATCTATGCCGGCGGTGGAGTCATCTCATCGAATGCCTCTTCCGAACTGGTTGAATTTGCCACCCTTGCATCCATCCCGGTCACGACCACGCTGATGGGGATCGGGTGCATCCCCTGCCATCACCCGCTAAACCTCGGCATGCTGGGAATGCATGGCACGGAATACGCAAATTTCGCGGTAACGGAATGCGATCTCATGATCGCAATTGGTGCACGGTTCGATGACCGGGTAACCGGTAAGATCGAGACGTTTGCCCCGCACGCACGGGTTATCCATATCGATATAGACCCGGCCGAGATAGGAAAGAACAAGCGCATCGATGTGCCTATTGTTGGGGACGTGAAAGCGGTTTTAAAAGACATGCTGGCGTTCATGAAGAAACGGGATGCCCATGAGATCTGGTTAAAGAAGATCAAATACTGGAAACAGCACCACCCGCTCAAATGCCCGTCAAACGGTGCACTGCACCCGCAGTATATCATCAGGACCCTGAGTGAGCTTGTGAAAGACAAGGCAGTTATCGTGTCCGAAGTCGGGCAGAACCAGATGTGGACTGCGCAGCACTTCTGTTTCCACAACCCACGAACATGGATCACATCGGGCGGTCTTGGCACGATGGGGTACGGTCTTCCTGCTGCAATGGGCGTGCACTATGCCCGGCCGGATGTGCCGGTCTTTGATATTGCCGGCGATGGCAGTATCCAGATGAACATCCAGGAGTTCGGCACTATTGCTTCCAATAAGATCCCGGTGAAAGTTGTCATCCTCAACAACATGTTCCTCGGCATGGTGCGGCAGTGGCAGGAACTCTTCTATGACCACCGGTACTCGTATACCGAGCTCCCGCCGGTCGACTTCGTGAAGATTGCGAATGCCTATGGCATAGAAGGAATGCAGGTCGAATCTCCGGACGAGGTACTCCCGGCACTGCAGGCCTCACTTGACTGTGACGGACCGTTTATCATGGACTTCCGGATCGAACGCGAAGAGAATGTCTTCCCCATGGTCCCGGCCGGTGCTGCAATTAACGAGATGATAGGAGGGCATCCACGGATATGAAGCCTCACACGTTATCGGTCCTTGTCGAGAACAGGGCCGGTGTCCTTTCACGGGTTACCGGGCTCTTCTCCCGGCGCGGGTTCAATATCGAGAGTCTTGCTGTTGGCCCCTGCGAAGAACCCGATATGAGTCGTATCACGATCGTTGTCATAGGGGATGACATGAAGATCGAACAGGTGATGAAGCAGCTCAACAAGCTCATCGAGGTTATCAAGGTCTCCGACCTGACGGACAGCGAGCGGGTTGAACGGGAGCTGGCTCTCATCAAGGTGACGGCAGAGCCCGGGACAACAAGGGCTGAGATCATGCAGATCGCCTCCATCTTCCGGGCCTCTATTGTTGATGTCGGGGCAAAGACCCTTATCCTCCAGGTTATCGGGGACAGCGACAAGATCGATGCCCTGGAAAAACTGTTGCGCCAGTACGGGATCAAGGAGTTTGTCCGCACGGGCACTGTCGGCATTCTCCGCGGTTCAAAGACGGTAACAAGCGGAAAATAATACTGCCGCACCAGTACAGCATCTTTTTTTATCAGTATTGCATCAGCCCGGATGGGGAAGATATTATATCAAATCCCTGAAAAGATCCAAGATAACCGGTACGGGATACCCGGGAAGTTTATACACGGTCCATATCGGCGAATGTCTTAATAAGAATCGGAGAAGAAGACTCATAAATCCGGAATACCCATGCTCGTCCTTTATGTAGACGATGAACCGTCCCTGCTTGAACTGGTAAAAGAGTTCCTTGAGCAGAACGGAGAATTCACCATAGATACTGCCACGTCTGCCTCTGAAGCTCTCGAACTCCTGAAAAGAAAAAACTACGATGCTATCATCTCCGATTACCAGATGCCCGAAGGGGATGGCATTACTTTTTTAAAAGAGATCAGATCAGCCGGCAACAGGATTCCGTTCATCATTTTCACCGGGCGGGGCCGGGAAGAAGTGGTAATCCAGGCCCTGAATAACGGGGCAGACAGTTATCTCCAGAAAGGAGGAGACCCCAAACCCCTCTTTGCCGAGCTGGCGCATGTCGTGCAGCGGGCAGTGCTGATGCGAAGGACCCTCATGACGCTTGCCGAACAGGAGCAGCGCTACCATGATATCCAGAACGCCACCGACCTTATCCAGAGTGTCAATCCAGAAGGCCATTTCCTGTTTGTCAACAAAAAATGGACCGATACCCTCGGCTATTCTGAAAAGGAACTGGAAAATCTGACAATATTTGATATCATCCATGAAGACAGTCGTCAGCATTGCATGGAGATCTTTCCCAGGGTAGTTCACGGGGAGGATGTCGGGATTATCGAGGCGGTCTTCCGGGCACGGGACGGGACGAAAGTCTTTATTGAGGGAATGGCAACCTGCCAGATCTCTGACGGGAAACCGCTTTATACACGGGGTATCTTCAAGGACGTAACAGAAAAAAAGAAGACGGAATCTGCCCTGATCGAGAGCGAGGCCCGGTACCGCAATGTGGTTGAAGACCAGACGGAACTAATCTCGCGCTGTCGGCCGGATTGGACACATGTCTTTGTCAACAATGCCTACTGCCGGTATTTCTCGACGAGCCGGGAGGAGATTATCGGCAGACGCATATTCCCGGAAATCCCCCCGGAAGACCTGTCAAAAATACATGAACATTTTGCCTCCCTTACGAGGCAGCAGCCGGTTGCCCGTATATCACATCGCATCTTCCTTCCGGGTGGAGAGGTAAGATGGCAGGAATGGACCAACCGGGCGATCTTCGATGATTCAGGGACACTCATAGAATACCAGTCGGTTGGGCGCGATATCACCGATCTGAAAATGGCAGAGCAGGAACTGCTCCGGAAGAACGAGGAAATTCATGCCGCATACGAGCAGATCTCTGCAGCCGAAGAAGAATTGCGCGGGCAATACATGGAACTTGTTTCAAGCGAGAAGCGGATCCGCGACAGCGAGGAGAAATACCGGACACTCTTCAACAATACCTCCGATGAAGTCTATACCCATGAACTACAGTCTGACGGTATGCCGGGAAACTTTCTTGAAGTCAATGACATCATGTGCAGTAAGCTGGGATACTCCCGGGAAGAACTGCTTGGCATGACGGTCCGCGATATCGTGTCTGATTCCCATAAGAAAATGATGGGAGAGATTAAAGAACATTTTTCAGAAACGGATGTATCAACCTTTTACGGCGAGCATAAACGGAAGGATGGATCTGTTTTCCCGGTTGAGATCACTATCCGGCGGATTCGTTTATCGGGAAAAAAGATCGTTCTTGCTGCTGCGAGGGATATCACCGACCGCAGGGCTGCAGAAGAAGCATTGCGCGAACAGGAAGTGATGTTCCGGGTTATTTTCGATAACAGCCCGTATCCCATTTCCATCAACAATATACCTGATGGCAAATTCCTTGCAGTCAATGCAGCATTTCTCAGGAGCAGTGGTTTTTCAACAGCTGAAATCCTTGGAAAGAACCCGTATGAGCTGGGTCTGCTCTCCCTGATTGATTATGGCAGGCTCGGTTCTCACCTGGTAGTGAAAGGAAAGATCGAGAATATGCCCATGGTCCTGACCGGGAAAGGTGGGAAACGGGTCCACGTCTTATTCTCAACTCTCCCGGTTACCATCAATGACCATGCAGCAATCCTGACCGTAACCGCAGAGATAACCAAGCTGAAAAGAGTCGAGGAAGAGCTTCTCCGCAAAAACGAAGAGATCAATACTGCATACCAGGAACTGAAAACTACTGAAGATGAGCTCCGGCAGAATTATGATGAGCTGAGCAAAAAAGAGCAGGCTCTCAAGGCCGGCCGGGAAGAGTACCGGGCAATGTACAATGATAACCCCATAATGCTCTTCACTATGAATACTGACGGGATTATCATATCAGTTAACCAGTTCGGGGCAGCTTCGCTCGGGTATACCATCGAAGAACTGAAGGGTCGGCCGGTACTGGATGTATTCTATCCCGATGACCGCCCGGCAGTTACCAACCAGTTCAGGATATGCCTGCAGTCGCCCGGGGAAATCTTTTCCTGGCAGTTCCGCAAGATCCGGAAAGACAACAGCCTTCTCTGGGTTGATGAGCGCGCCCGGGCAGTCCCGGGACCTGACGGGACTCTCACGGTTCTGGTTGTCTGCCAGGATATCACTGACCAGAAACGGGTGCAGGACGAACTTGTGCTCCTCAAAATCTCTGTTGATGCAGCCTATGACGAAGTATTCTGGCTCGATTTTGCAGGAAATATCCTGTACGCAAATGATGCGGCCTGCCGTAACACCGGTTATTCCTGGGAGGAATTCCGGCATATGAAAATTTTTGCACTGGATCCCGATTACAATCCGGAAATCTATGAAAAGGCAGTTTCTGATCTGAGGGCAAACAAGTCCCGCTTTTTTACAACGCGTCACCGGTGTAAGAATGGTTCCCTCCTCGATGTCGAGATTATGTCGGTTTATGTCAACAAAGACAACCGGGAATACAGTTTCTCCTTTGTACGCGATATCACGGAAAGGAAACGCACTGAACAGACACTTGAGGTGACAAACCGCAAGCTCAGTCTTCTCAACAGTATTACCCGTCATGATATCCTCAATAATATCACGGTTCTTGCCGGTTACCTCAGCCTGGCCCGTGAATCGGCGGTAGATCCGAAGATGGCGAAATATCTCGAAAAACTGGAAACTGCCAAGGACAATGTCGTCAGCCAGATCGAGTTCACGAGAATTTACCAGGACCTGGGTACCATGGCCCCCATCTGGCAGGATCTCGGGCGACTGATGGAAAAACTCCCGGCTTCACCCGGCCTGACCCTCCAGGCCGAATGCAAGGATGTCATCGTGTACGCTGACCCGATTCTCGAAAAAGTCTTTTTCAATCTTCTTGATAACAGCGTCCGGCACGGGAAACATGTAACACTCGTCCGGGTATCGGCACATGAATCTCCTGACGGTCTCATTATCGCGTGGGAAGATGACGGGACAGGCATTCCGGAGAATGAGAAAGAGCGGATATTTATCAAGGGGTACGGAAAAAATACCGGGCTTGGCCTCTTCCTCTCACGGGAAATCCTCTCCATTACCGGCATGACCATAAAAGAGAGCGGCACTCCCGGGAAAGGAGCCAGTTTTGAGATTACAGTACCCGGAAATGCGTACCGGATTGATCATAACAGACCGTGAAAAGCCGGCTGAGCCTGTTGCAGATCCTGGCCAGTATACCTGACTGGATTTCCGGACTGCCTCACAGTCTCCTCCTGTACCAGCCGAAGAACAGAATTACCTCCAGGAGAACAATCACGATACCGATCAGGGCCGTGTTATGTCGGATGAGATCAATAAGCCAGCTGAACATACTGACATTCGTTATCATGGCCGGTTTGGATGCAGGAAGTTATGCTGCACGCTGTTGTTGATCCGCCAGCCGTTGCAGAGTTTACTGCAGCAGATGCAGGGAAGAGTACAACGAGCAGCGTGATAATGCAAAGACAAACCAAAAAATCGACCGTGAAGGCTGGTACTGCAGCTGCATTCTTTTGCATTATTTCATTCGGAAGATTGATACCCTGATCCGGTAAAACCAGAGAAGAGGCCCATCATGAAACGTAAGATCATCAGTATAGATGAGACAAAATGCAACGGGTGCGGCCAGTGCATCCCGGACTGCCCGGAGGGAGCACTCCAGATTATTGACGGCAAAGCCCGGCTCGTGAGCGACCTTTTCTGCGATGGTCTCGGTGCCTGCATCGGCACCTGCCCGGAAGGTGCGATATCCGTAATCGAGCGGGATGCGGTTCCCTACGACGAGTACGCAGTGATGGAAACCATCATAAAACAGGGAACTCCCGTTATCAGAGCGCATCTCGAACACCTTGCCGGCCACGGGCAAAGCGCGTTCTATAACCAGGCCATCGAATTCCTGATCGAGAGAAGCATACCCGTACCCGACCATATGCCGCCGGAGCAAAAGGTAAGATCTGTCGCGTCCTGCAATACTCAGGCCGGCAGGATGGGAGAAGGGGTCTGCCATGCCGGGCCCCATGAACCCCGCCCGTTCGCTGCCTGCCCGGGATCTGCGGCCCGGAGCATCCCGCGGGAGCGCGGCATGGGGCTACGCCAGCCATCTGGCGACATGACGACATCAGAACTCCGGCAGTGGCCCATCCAGCTGGCGCTCTTAAACCCGCAGGCCCCATATTTCGATAACGCCGACCTGCTCATATCTGCCGACTGTGTGCCGTTTTCGTATGCAAATTTCCATGCAGAGTTCCTGAAGGGCAGGATCCTCATCATGTTCTGCCCGAAACTCGATCCAG